>VGIR01000092.1 GCA_016867815.1 candidate division WOR-3 bacterium
TATGCAACGTACCTCAGCCTTGGCCGGGACCTCCATCTCGGCACGGATGTTCCGGACCGCGACTATCAACTCCCGCATCGTCTCCACCTGGACGATGCCTCGGTCATCCACCGGTGTCGGTTCCGGCCACCGCGACTGCATTATGCTGCCCCCGAACGCGAACCGCTGCCAGAGCTCCTCGGTGATGAAGGGCATGAACGGGTGTAGCAGCTGCAGCGTACCCCGAAGCACGTGGTACAGAGTCCAGCGGCAGGCCGCATCGTCGGCCTTGAGTCGGAGCTTGGCGAACTCCAGGTACCAGTCACAAAGTTCATGCCAGAAGAACTCGTACAGCCTCGCCGCGACCGCCGCATAGGCGCAGGTTTCGAGCCCGCTGGAAGTAGTTTCCACCGTCCGATTGTACCGGCTGACAATCCACGCGTCCTCGGGCGCCAGCGCCGGTCGCTCGCCGGCAACGTCCGCTCCCTGAAGATGCGGCGCGACCAGTCGGCAGGCATTCCAGACCTTGTTCGTGAAGTTGCGACCGAACTCGAACCGCTTCTCACTCAACCGGTAGCTCTGGGACTGGCTCTCCAGATAGGCCAGGGTGAACCGCACCGCGTCGGTACCGTACTTATGGAACATGTCCACCGGGTCGATGCCGATGCCCTTGGACCGGCTCATCCGCTCGCCCGACTCGACCAGTATGAATGAGTGGAAGTAGACACGCGAGAACGGAATGTCACCCATGAACTTCATCCCGGAAAAGACCATCCGCGCCACCCAGAGGAAGATGATATCCGGAGCGGTGGAAAGGAAATCGGTCGGGTAGAACTTGGCAAGGTCCGCTGTCTTTTCGGGCCAGCCCAGGGTCGAGAACGGCCAGAGCGCGGACGAGAACCACGTGTCGAGAATGTCCTCGTCCTGACGCAGGCCCTTCGAATGGCACTTCGGGCACTCGGTCGGGTCCTGGCGCGCGACTATCATCTCCCCGCAGTCGCAATACCAAACCGGGATGCGATGCCCCCACCAGAGCTGGCGCGAAATGCACCAGTCACGGATGTTATACATCCAGTCGAGGTAGACCTTGTTCCAGCGCTCGGGGACCAGCTTCACCCGGCCCGATTCCACGACCTCGATTGCCGGCCTGGCAAGCTCGGCCATCCTCACGAACCACTGGTCGGAAACCAGTGGCTCCACCACGGTGCCGCACCGCTCGCAGATGCTTGCGCTCAGCTTGTACGGCTCAATCTTCTCCATTAGTCCCTGCGCCTCGAGGTCCGCAACCACCCGCTTTCTCGCCTCTTCGCGGGAAAGGCCCTGGTACTGCGGCGGCACCTTGTCGGTCATCCGGGCGCTATCGTCGATAACGGTGATGAACTCAAGGTCGTGCCTCTTCCCCATCTCGAAGTCGGCGGCGTCGTGCGCGGGTGTGACCTTCACTGCGCCCGTGCCGAACTCCGCCAGCACCAACTCGTCGGCGATGACGGGTATGATGCGGCCTACCAGCGGCAGAACCAGCTTCCTGCCGACCAGGTGCTTGTAGCGCGCATCATTAGGGTTCACGGCCACGGCGGTGTCGCCGAGCATCGTCTCCGGCCGCGTCGTCGCGACGATCACGAACTCCGGCACTTCGTCATTCGGACTTCGGGTTTCGGACTTCGCTATCGGATAGCGTATGTACCACCAATGGCTGTTCTGATCCTGGTGCTTCACCTCCAGGTCGGAGACGGCCGTGTGGCAGCGCGGGCACCAGTTGACGATGCGCGTGCCCCGGTAGATCAGACCGTCCTCGTAGTAGCGCACGAATGCCTCGCGCACCGCGCGCGACAGCATCTCGTCCATCGTGAACCGGGTCCGCGTCCAGTCGCAGGCGCAGCCGAGCAGCTTCAACTGCTCGATGATGCGCGTTCCGTACTTCTCCTTCCACGCCCAGGCCCGCTTCAGGAACTCCTCGCGTCCCAGCTTGAACCGGTCCGTCCCTTCGGCGGCAAGCGCCCGGTCGATGTGCGTGTGCGTACCGATGCTCGCGTGGTCGGTGCCGGGCAGCCAGAGGGTCTCGTAACCCTGCAGCTTCTTGAAACGAACCTGCGCGTCCTGCAGGGAGTTGTTCAACGCGTGACCGACGTGCAGCGAGCCGGTGATGTTCGGCGGCGGGATGACGATGGAGAACTTCGGCTTTGGCGACTCCGGGTCGGCGGTGAAGAACCCGCTCTCCTCCCAGAACTTGTACCACTTAGCCTCGACCGGTTTCGGGTCGTATCGGGAAGGGAAATCGCTCGGGTTCGGTTCCGGCATGAGTGGGTATTATAGAGGCGAACCTGCCGCTGTCAAAACTGAGAACCTGGCCTGCGGCCGACGCGCCGCCGCTGCGAGATCGGTTCGGCGCTTGGCTACACGGAGAGACGCGCGGGCCGAGGTCCTGTTCGGCCCCGGTTCGTTTACTCGTCCGGGACCTGGTTACAGCCGCCGCAACCACGCCTGTCCGGCGGGGGCGGCTGGTTGATGACGAGCGCCAGAGGCTCGGTCTGGCCGCGCTGAGCCTTGCGTCCCAGTACCGTACCTCTCAGGAGGCACGGGCTGGGGAAGGTCCTGCCGGCGCGGATGACCGCCGAGTCAGACGCCCACATCCCGACGAATGAACCGCGCGCCTCGGGAAAGTGGCCAATCACGTGCCACTCCTGAACCGCCGAGTCGCTCGCGAGTGAGTATTCGAACACGCAGAGTTCGGCATCCGGGACGTCCGACGTGACCACAAGTGATGTGTACCCGGTAGCCGCTCGTCCGGCGCCAGGGAACGTGAAGCGGGTCTGCGTTCCGGCCTCGCTTGGGGTCGGCCTGAACACAAAAGTACCGGCCCGGCTCTGGGTGCGCACAGTATCCACCGGCGAGCCGGCCGTATCCGTGGCCGTAACCAGCCAGGCGTAGGTCCGGCCGGGAACGAACGTGGTTCCTGAGGGTACCCGGAACGCGGTTGTCGCCACCTGGCTCTCACGGAAGACGGGCCGACTGCGCCGCACCGCCGTCAGCGCGGCCTGCCCCGGCCCCAACTCTGCGACGCGCAACTCGTAGCGGTGAGGAAGAATAGGACCCGACACCTCCGGTGGTGTCCACACCAGAACTGGCTGACTATCGGTGACCACAGCGCCATTGGGAGGCCAGACGAGTTCCACCCGCCTGGGCACGCGTACCCGGAAAAAGAACGCGCTCTGCGCCAGCCTCGGGATCAGCGTGATGACGTAGGAGTAGTCGCCTTCCGGCAGCGGCACAGCGGGCCCGGAAAACGCCTCGTAGCCCTTCTTGCACCACACCTCGGTCAGCTTGACCTCCGACGCCGCGAGCCGGCGATCGCCGGGAGAGAGCACGATTCGCGGTGTGCTGGCGGAGAAGACGACTCCGGCCTTGGCGTCGCGTGCCTCAACCCGGAAGAACACCGAGGTCGTGTCGGACATCGGGTTGTGCAGCGTGATGTTCCAGAGATGCCTGAAGCTCTCCTGGCCCGACTGCGGTGCGACCGCGTCGAAGGTGACGACCGCGCCCGAGAGCCTCCCGGCTCCGGCGAACAGCACCAGGGCCGCGGCGAGAACAGCCCGACCTGCCGGTCCGGCCGCCGCCCTCAGGCCCGGACAGACGCGGCCTGTGCAGCATGTCAGGTACGGAGCCAGCCGAAAGCACACGGTCGACATCCTCTCAATCAGTCTCCTCACTATGGCGCGCAGCCGGCAAGGGAATGCCGGATTCCGGACATAGCCGACCCGAATCGCGATCCGCCGATGCGCCCCGGAGACGCGCATCGCTCACCACTAGTGATAGCACGAACTACATCCCTTGTCAAGCCGGGACTGCTTGACTGCTCACTGCCCGGCGTCTATCATCTCTGCATGAAAAGCAGCGATTTACCGCCTCACTCCCTGTCGAAAGCCAACCGCGGCCGCAGCCGGCGCCTGGCGGCTCTCCTCCTGGTATTGGCCGGGGTCGGATCAGCTGTCGCCGCGACCTCTGACCTGATAAAGACAACCGAGTGGCTTGCCGCCAACCTGGATCGCCCTGACGTCAGAATAGTCGACCTGCGCTACGGAATCGAATTCTACTGGCAGGCGCATGTGCCGGGCGCAGTTCACCTCTACCCCGACGTGCTGACCTGGCCGGAGAACGGGGCCGCGGCGAAGCCGATATCACCGGAGGTCTTCGCGCAGGTGCTCGGTCGCCTGGGCATCACCGACACGACGACCGTGGTAGCCTACTCGGAGGTGATCGACTCGCTCTCTCCCTACCTGACCTGGATGCTCGACTACATAGGGCACAAACGGCAGGTCCTGATTGCCGGAGAACTTGACCGGTGGCGGACTGAAGGTCGGCCCCTGAGCCAGGACTACGCCCGGACCCAGACAACGGTCTACCGGCTGCCGGCGGAACTGAACGCAGGTATCAGGGCGAGGCTGAGCGACGTCAAGGCCGCGCTCGGCGACAAGAAGACGGTCATCCTTGATGTCAGGTCGCCGGCCATGTTCAGTGGAGACGCAGGTTACAACAAACGTCGCGGACACATCCCCGGCTCCATCAACCGGCCGTGGCTGCGCGACCTCACGGGTGAATACACCTGGCGTGACACGGCCGAACTCCGGAAAGAATACAAGCAGTTGGGCGTTACGCCGGACAAGCGGGTCATCATCACCTGCACCCGTGGCTACCGTTCCACCACCACGTACGTGACCCTGAAGCACCTGCTGGGATACCCGAACGTCGCGGTCTACGACGGCAGCTTCAGTGAGTGGTCCGATGCCGCCGAGCTGCCGGTGGCTACCGGGCCGAAATAGCGAACCCCTGCCGGTTCGGGGCCGCGGTCCTGCCTGAAGCCGGGAACGGTTCTCAGACAGCCGCTGCCGCCGCTCCTCCTGCAAGGCCGGAGGAGAACGGCGTGCATTTCGCCCGGCACGCGACCCCGCAAACCACCGAGCGAACCGCTCCCGCACTCACAGCGCGAGTCGCGTCCGGCTCCGACTCGGCCGTGACTCTGAGAACCGGCAGCCGATTCGCGGCCGAGGTGGGCCGGCCTGTCACCACGCGAATCGGTCACCAGGACGACTTCCGAATCGCGGCCCCTCTGGGAGTCTGAGAGGCCGCGGAACAGGCTTTCCGAGCCGCCCCGCGAACCGTTCCGGGAACGGTTCACCCCGTGGCTTCCCGAGTGTCGGCCTGAGCGGCCTCGAATCAGCCTAACATCATCTAATCATACAACTTACACCGGGGAATGGTCGCCTGGTTGTGCCTGTCGCCTCTCCGGCGCTTAGGCCTGGCGCCGGAGCCGGGGAGGAACGGCGGCGTGCTCAGGGACGGACAGCCGTTTTGCGCCGGCTGCTGAATCGGTCCAGCGCCGCCTCGATGCGGCCGCGGTTCTGCCAATAGAGCAGCCCGAGGATGGCCGCGGTCAGCCCGACAATCGCCCACTCGCGCCAACCGAAGTGCGTGGCGCTTGCCCCGACCGCGCACTCGAGCAGGTTCGACGGTAGCCGGCCGATGAAGACCAGGCCGAGAAACACCGGCAACGGCATGGACGTCAGACCGGCAAGATAGTAGACCCAGTCCCCAATCGGGTTAGGCACGAGCAGCAGCAGGAAGATGTAGAACGTCCCGCGGCGCAGCACCTTGGCGTCGAGCTTGGCCAGTCGGTCGGGCGGCAGGAAGTACCTGAGCAACCTGCGTCCGAGCAACCTGATGAGCAGGAAGTCGACGGCAGCACCCAGCATGACGCCGACCATCAGCCAGACCACGGTCGGCCACAACCCGAGCGCGTAGCCGGCGGCGAACGACATCGCGTTGCCGGGCAGCGGTGCCACGGCGATCTGCACGACCTGCAGCACTATGATGCCGACCGGTGCCCAGGCGCCCCAGCTCCGCACGAGCACGCGCAGTTGCTCCGGCTCCCGGAAGTACCGCAAAACCGAGCCGCCGGCAAAGACGAGCAGTGCCGCTATGGCCGCCAGCGCCGCAACCGTGAAGACCATCGTCACCCTCTGCCCCACGGTGTGCGGCGGCGGCGCGGCCGGACGGTTCACCGCTTCGCCAGGCATGGGACTACCCGACGAGGACGGCTCCGCCATTGACGTTGAGGATCTCACCCGTGACAAAAGTTGAGAGATCGGAAGCAAGGTAGAGCACCGCGCCCGCGAACTCCTCGGGCCGGCCGACCCGGCGCAGCGGGATGGTTGCCAGGACCTGTGCGCGCGCAGCGTGTCGGCCCAGGCTGGGCCGCGACATGTCGGTATCGAACCAGCCCGGCGCGATGCAATTGACCAGGATGTGGTCGACGGCGAGCTCCGGCGCCAGCGACTTGGTCAGGCTGATGACAGCGCCCTTGCTGGCTGCGTAGTGCGAATGGAATGCCTCCCCGCGCTGGCCGGCGGTCGAGGCGACAAGGATGATGCGCCCGCCTCCGGCCTGGCGCAGCAGCGGCACTGCTTCGCGGCAACAGTAGAAGACGCCTCGGACGTTGAGGTCGAGCGTCTCCGCGAGCTGCCGGTTGGTCATCCTCTCGATGGCCGCGCCCTTCCAGATGCCGGCGTTGGCCACCATGATGTCGAGTCGTCCCAACTGCCGTCTGACGCCCGCAAACAGCCGCTTGACGCCGGCGGATGAAGCAACGTCCGCCTGCAGCGGGACCGCCCGGACTCCGAGCGCCTGGCAACGCCGGGCAACTTCGCGGGCCGCCTTCGCGTCGCGCACATAGTTGACCGCCACTTCGGCGCCGGCCCGCGCCAGCGCCAGCGCCGCGGCTCGGCCCAGTCCCCGGCTGCCGCCGGTCACCAGCGCAACGCGGCCCGCGAGGTCAATCCCGACCATCGAGCGCTTTCACGGGTTCAAGGGTTCGGGGGTTCTGGCCTGACCCCGGAGCCCCGGGACGCGCCGGTCCGTTGCTCCTGCAGGGCGGCGCAGAAGCGTTCGATCTCATCTTCGGTGTTGTAGAAGTGCGGAGCAATGCGCAGGCGGTTCTCGCGCAGCGAAAGGATGAAGCCTTGCTCTTTCAGCCGCGCGAAGAGAGCGGCCATGTCGGCGCCCGGCTTGCAGGCATCGACCACTCCGGCGTGGCGCTGCTGGTCGGCCGGGGTCAGCGTTTCAAAGCCCCTTTCCCCGAGTCGCCGACGCAGCAGTTGCACGTGCGCCCGCACTCGCTCCGCCACCTCGCTCCGACCGGCGTCGAGCAGGATGCGCAGCGACTCGCGCAGGCCGTAGATGCCGATGTAGTTCTTGGTCCCCTCCTCGAACCGGCTCGCGCCCGGCTTCATCGGCTTGCGGGTGTATATGTCGTTGAAGCCCTCCCACTGCGCCGACAGCCAGCCGAGGTTGGCCGGTTTGAGCTTTGTCAGAATCGCCGCGTTGACGTAGAGTATCCCGCTGCCCTGGGGACCAAGCAGCCACTTGCCGCCGCCTGTGTAGACGAAGTCTATGCCCAGCTCGCCGAAGCTCTGGTCCACGGCGCCCAGCCCCTGCATCGCGTCAATCAGGACGTAGATGGCGCGCGTGCGGCAGAACCTGGCGATCGCCCCGATGTCGGCCCGCACGCCGTTCAGGAAGTGGACCCAGTCAATGGCGATTGCCCGCGTGTGCCGGTCCACGAGCCGGTATATGCACTCGGGCCCCTGGGCTAGCTCCCCGCTGGTCACGTAGCGCTTCTCGACGTGCGGCAGCAGATAGTGGAACGGGTAGGTATTGGTCGGGAAAGCGTCCTTCATCATCACCAGGTTGTCACCGGGCCCCCATTCGATGGAACCGATGGCGATTATGGCGCCGGCCGAAGTACTCTTGACGAACGCAATCTCGTCCGCGCGCACGCCCATAAGTCGCGCCGCCTTTTCGCGGCAGTCCTCGACTACCGCCTCGGCTTCGGGATAGGGCACCTCGCCGTGCAGGCTGCACCGCTCGATGTACCCCTGCATCGCCTGGACAACCGGCGTTGCCAGCGAACCGTTTGAGGCGTGGTTCAGGTAGACGTAGCGGCGCGTGACCGGGAAGAGTTCCCGGAATGCCTTGAGTCGCGCGTCAGTCACAGAATGGGATTATGCCCGGCAATCCGGCCGGGGCAAGGACTGCGGACGGACGCGACGCTATCTTACGACCACGACCGGTACTGTGCCCGCGCCCGACAGCGCCACGTAGTAGACGCCGGGCTGCAGGTCGCGCAGGTCCATCGTCGCCTGCGTCCTGCCCGCTGCCACGGTCGCGGAAGCTACCAGCCTGCCGCACACGTCATGGACACGCAGGTCGCGCGCCCGCGTCGCTTGCCGCAACTCCACCCGCAGCAGACCCCGACAGGGACGCGGATAGACCTGCAGCGGCACGGTCGTTCCGACCTGGCGGGGTTCAGCGGCAGCCACCTGCAGGTCCGGAACCAGTTCGTGCAGATACAACAGGACGCGGACCAGGTTCTGCGCCTCCTGTGTCTCCGGAACCCAGACCGGCGGCCCGGAAAGAAGCTGCGAGCCGTAGACCTGGTTTGGCGGGTTCATCAGCGAGTCGTTCACCCGCGTCCAGACGCTGATTCCCGCCCCGCCGTATGCGACCGCGGTAGCGCTGTCAATCAACTGGATGGCGTGCCGGTTGTCGAACATGTCCGAATCGTGGTCCACTTCCGTCTGCATGCGCAGGTACGCGGCCGGCACCTGCTTCATGAAACGCGCCGCCTCCCGCTCCTGCCAGAACGATTCCGAATCTGCCGGCACCGGCACGAATCCGCCCGAATCCTGGCAGGTCTGGGATCGGTCCGCCGGCCCCTCGCAGTCCAGCAGGAACCTGACCGGCAACTCGGGATGCCGCGCAATCATGCCCGACGCCATGGTGATACCATACTCCCGCGTGTAGACACCCAGCCGGCTCGTGTCCACGTAGTCACGGCTCGCGAGCTCCGCCAGGCAGGCACGGAGCCCGTCCTGATGTACGTATCCGCCGTAGTTCTCCGGGTAGGCGCCGCTCAGGCCCCGGTCGTCCGGGTCGAAGTGCAGGAACGCGAAACCGTCCGATGCCACCCGGTCCGGCAAACCGGTCGTGTCGTACGAACTGCCGTACTCCAATCCGCCCGGCACGAATGCCACCCCGGGCACGCGATTGGCCGGCCCGGCATAGGCCGGGCGGTGGATGTGCACGTAGAGACTGCATCCGGACGTCGGGTTGACAACCTGCAGGGTCTCAGCCAGCACCGGCACGGTGTTCGGGTATTGCCAGACGATGCTCTTGTCCGGCGCCAACTCAACCACCCGATACCCTGCCGAGACCAGCGTGTTGCCGTTGGCCAGTCGCGCCGCCTCGTAGGCCATGGTCAGTCCGCTCACGTCCCAGAGGACGTTCCCGGCCGAGTCCACCTCGATGACACGGCTGTGGCGCGTGTCGGCGATCAACGTGCGGCCGTCAGGCAGGCGCTGTGCCGAACGGGGCCAGTCCAGCCCGACATCATGCTGCCAGACGATACTGCCGCCCTGATCTACCTCGATGATGCGGTCGTTGTCCGAGTCGCAGATAAGCGTGTGGCCGTTCGCGAGCCGGTTGCCGTTGTGGGGAACGGCGAGGCCCCAGTAGCCCCACGCGATTGTGCGCTCGGGTGTCACCTCGATGACTCGATTGCCGTCCCGGTCGGTGATAAGCGTGTTGCCGTTCGCCAGCCGGTAGGCCTCATTCGGGTAGGCCAACCCATCGGCCAGCATCCACACCGGCTCGCCGTCCCGGTTCGCCTCGACGACCTTGTCACCGAAACTCGCCGACATCAGCGTATTACCGTTCGGCAGACGCCGCGCCGTGTGCAGGAAAGGAACGTCATTCTTCACGTAGGCCCAGACCAGCCGTCCAAGGCTGTCTACCTCGATTGCCCGTGCGTCGGTCGTGGACGACGCTCCGCCGTCCGCAATCAGCGTACGCCCGTCGGCCAGCCGCTCGATCCCGAGCGGGAAGACAGGCACGGCGGCGCGCGAACGGGCGGCACCGAACGCAACGAGGAAGAGCAGCGCCGACGCCCGCAGTCGACTATGAATCAATGGTATATTCTGTATTTGGAATATTCGGCCAGCCTTATAAATTCTAGCCCCGCGGCGTCGCCGTGTCAACCTTCGGGCAACCTTCGGGCCCGGTCCCGGCCGGCAGTCGCTCCTGGCGGCGGCGGACGATACCCGGCAGACCGCGGCAGACGGACACGCCAGCCACGGGCTCATCAGAGCGGCCGCGAATATGATCGTCCTTGACTGTTCGGGTAGTGCTCTCAGAAGAGTCACTGCAACTGGCATGCCGGTTCCGGCTGGCATAGGATTGAAGCCGGGGAACACAGCCCGGTTGTGGGAAGAGACAGAATCAGGCATCCAGGTGCGCAGCTGCCGCACACTGCCGAAAAGAGCAGGGGCGGGTCTTTGACCCGCCCCTGTGGAACCGATGGTTCGGTCTAGTGCTCGACCACCAGCTTCTGTCCGGTTTGCTCGTCTCTTTCACCGGGGGGCTTTGCCCCCGGTGCTTTTACGGCGGCGCGAACGCCCGTTCCTCTTCCACTGTTGACATGGCCGTGCTGCCGCGCTAGTCTGGGTTGTCGGCTATGCCAAGGCGCGAGCCATCCCGGCCGGCCCGGGATGGCTTTCGCTTCCCGGACGCACGAACCGAGGAGCGAAACTTGACTGCTCAGCTTGCTATCATCTCCGCGTACTTGCTCGTGCTCCTGGTACTCGGCCTGCTCGCCCGCCGCGGCATGCCCCGGACCCTGGAGGGTTTCTTCCTTGCCGGCCGGGCGGTCGGGCCGGTCCTCCTCTTCCTGACTATGGCCGCGACCAACTTCTCGGCCTTCACCGTCTTCGGTTTCTCCGGGGCCGGTTACCGCATCGGCTACGCCTACTACCCGGTGATGGCGTTCGGCACCGGGTTCATGGCCCTCACCTTCATCCTCATCGGCATCCCGCTCTGGCGGGCGGCAAAGGAGCTCGGGGCTGTTACCCCTCCCGAGCTCATCCGCCTCCGATTCCGGAATGCTCCGCTCCACGCCGCCTATCTGTGCGTGATGGTCGTCTTCACGCTTCCCTACCTGGCGCTGCAGCCGATGGGCGCCGGCTACGCGCTCAAAGGTCTGCTCGGCATTCCCTACACCTGGGGCGCGGTTTTGGTGACCATGGTCGGC
>VGIR01000093.1 GCA_016867815.1 candidate division WOR-3 bacterium
GCCAAGCCCTGATCGAGTTCATCGCGCCGGTGTCAGGCAGAGTGGAACTCAGGACCTACGCGTCGGACGGCCGGCTGGTCGGAAGCGAAACCCGTACCGCCGTCATCGGCCAGCGCCTGAGCTTCCAACTGGACGGCACCAAGCTCGCGAACGGCACCTACCTGGTGCAGGTCAAGACGCCGGCCGGGCTCTACGCCCAGAAGACCGCGGTCCTCAAGTAGAGCGACACCAGACATCACGAGGGGCGGCCGCCTTGGCCGCCCCTCGCAACTTAGAGCCAGACCGGCTAGAGTTTCAGGATTTTGAACGAAACCGGCGCGCTATCGACACGGCCGCATACGATGTAGACCCCCGGAGCAGTCGAAGCCGGCAAACGCAGCCGGTTCACACCTTCCCGAAGGCGTCCGTGCACCAGTACCGTGATACGTTGACCATCAATCGCGTACAAGCGAATGTCCACATGGGCAGCATGGGCAAGCTCGAGCGATATACCCCCGTCCACCACCAGCCTGACGCCGCTGGTACTCGCCGCCCGGTCCGGTTGCTCTCCGACCCCCACGGTGGTGTCGCATATCGCGTGATAGGAGACGGTCTCCGACTGCAGGGGCAGCGAATCCCAATCGTACATGAACGTCGTGTCGCGCATCTGCCCGCCGTCAACGCGGAGTGTGTCCTGGATCGGAAACTGCGAATCGGTGCATATCACCCGGCTGCCGTTGGGACCAAAGGACGCGAACTGGAAATCGTCTCCGCCCAGGAAGGCGAAGCTGTTCGTCCAGCCGGCCGCCGCATACCCACCGGCAGCAAGCTGTATGAGTGGATACGGCACGTCGGAAGCGGATCCGGGATAGTTCTGACTCGGGTGCGAATGGGCCCACTGGATAGCACCAGCCGGGGTGAGCTTGAGCAGCAGTAGGTTCGGATTGGGCGCTCCCGGTCCCACGCTCCTGGTCGGGCCGCACAGCGCAGACCCCCCGTCAAAGGTCGTGACCAGCGACCGGTCGTCGAGCACCTGTTCGTCATCAGCGGCCCAGCCGTATGTTGACTGCCATATCGGGACACCGGATTGCGTACACTGCAGCACGAAGATGTCAGTTCTGACCATCGGGTTCGTACCGTAGCTTAGAGTCCAACCTGCTGCCATCACGTTCGCCTGCTGGTCCTCCGCTACCGAGTACGCCTCGTCGGCGGCGTCACCGGGCACGAAGTTCATCCACATCACATTGCCCATCGGGTCCAGCTTCAGCACGAACGCGTCAAAGTCGGCCGAGGCGCGGATCTTGGCTCGACCGGCAACAGCGTATCCGCCATCAACGGTCTGTATGATCGAGTACCCCTCATCCTCACCCAGATGCGGGTTGCACCAGTAGGCCTTGGCCCACATGGGTAGCCCGATCGGGTTCAGCCTCACCACCATGATGTTGGGGTAGGGTGGCGGTCCGTACGTGTACGTATACCCGACGAGCGCGTAGCCGCTGTCCTTGGTCTGGACGACGGAAAACGCCCGGTCGTCGGCAGCCCCGCCAAAGGCCCACGCCCACTGCCGGGCGCCGGCGGCTGTGAGCTTGACCACCAGCGCATTCGCACTGGGGATGCCTGGGCCGTAGCTCCGCGTCCAGCCGCAGAAGGCATACCCCCCGTCCCTGGTCCGGGCCAGCGAATTCGCCTCCTCGTCGTCCGTACCGGCCGAAACGAGCGACCACTGCGGCACGGCCGCCGGGTTGGTCTTGACGACGAGGATGTTGGAAAAGGCGGGCGCATTGTACCCGTAGCTCCGGGTCCAGCCCGCAAGGCAATAGCCCGAGTCCGAGGCCTCGACCAGCGCGAGCGCCCGCTCGTCAAGCGTATCGCCGTATATCATCGCCGGTTGCTGCGCCGATGCAGCAGCGGCAACGAGAGACAGTAGTGCGGCGCATACCGCCGCGTGCCTCAACTGCATACTAACCTCCCTTTAGGACTTGGACATAATGCATCTGGGAGAGACGCTTGTCAAGTGCGGCCGCAGACGAGTCGACACGCCGCAGTCCCGGCAGGCGACCCACCGCGCCAGGCGCCCGCGTCGACGCGTCGGCTGTGGTCTACCCGTCGCTCAGTCTCGTGGTCAACCAACAGGGCGCGACTCAGCCCCAGGGACACGCCGAAGAGACTGGGGCAGCTGCCGATGGCAGGTAGCAGTATGAAGGAGAATGGTGGCGGGCCAGTGCCGCAGATACAGTGCGGCCAAGTCGAAGCCGACGGGGCCGGCAAACTAACGATGTACGACTGAGCAGTTCAGTCTAGCGCTTGCGGTTGGAGGCGAGTCTTCGGCTTTTGCTTTCCGTCTTCGCGGTCTGCGTTTGAGGTCGCTCCGGCTTCACGGAGAGCTCTGCGAAACGTTGTTGGGCAAAGGCGAGCTGCTCCGCGTACTCGGTCGGAGCAAGTTCGATGAAGTGCCGGTAAGAATCGGCCGCGTCTTCTCTGCGGCCGATTGTCTCCAAGTCGAGCGCCTTGCCGTACCAGGCCATGGCGTAGTGCGGATCGAGCCCTATGACCTTGTCGGCGCAGTCGATTGCCTCTTCGAGCCGGCCCATCTCCCGCAGCAGCAGCCCTTTGTTGTACCAGACGCTGACGGCCCCGGGCTCGAGATCCAGGGCTGTCCCGTAGCATCGGAGTGCCTCCACGTGTCGTCCCAGGTAGGCCAGGCTGATGGCGGTGTTGGCCCAGGCGTTGGCATTCAGCGGGTCGATCTCCAGCGCTTTGTCGAAGGCGTGGACCGCCTCCTCGTGCTTCCCCCCGCTGGCGAGGATTAGGCCTTCGTGGTTCCAGCCGAGCGCGAACTGCGGGTCAAGCTCGAGGACCCGGTCGCAGCACTTGATCGCTTCTTCGTACCGGCCGAGGACGTGCAGACTGCGGCCTTTGTTGTACAGGGCCAGCACGTTGCTGGCGTCCTGCCTGAGCACCTCGTCGTAGCAGGCGATGGCCTCTTCGTGCCGCCCCAGGCTGTCGAGGCTGAGGCCCTTGTTGTTCTGGGTGTCGATCGCCCACGGGTCCTGCTCCAGCGACTCGTCGTATGAGTGTATCGCCTCTTCGAAACGGCCGAGCCGGCTGAGGATATCGCCCCGCGCCCGCAGGGCACCGACGTCGGACGGGGCGAACTCCAGCGCCTTGTCGACGCAGACCAGGGCGTCTTCGGAGCGGCCCAGAGCATCGAGGGCGCTGCCCTTGCTGGTCCAGGCCTGCGGGTTGGCCGGGTCGAGATCGAGCACCTGGTCATAGCCGGCGACCGCCTCTTCGTAGCGGTCGAGGTTCACCAGAGAGAGACATCGGCCGTTCCAGGCCGCGACGTTCCGCGGGTCGAGCACCAGCACCTTGTCGTAGCAGGCCAGCGCATCCTCGTGGCGTTCGATGGCGGTGAGACTGGCCGCCTTCGCAGCCCACGCTGCCGTCAGGGCCGGGTTGAGATCCAACCCCTTGTCGAAGCACTTGACCGCCTCTTCGTAGCGACCAAGACTGTGGAGGTCGACGCCTTTGGTGAGCCAGGCATCAGCATTCCGCGGCTCCAGCTCCAGTGTATCGTCAAGCGAGCGCACGGCGTCCTCAGGCCGTCCCGCGCGCGACAGCGCAAGCCCCCGATGGTAGAGGGCCTCGGCGAACCGCGGGGCGATTTCCAGCGCCTTGTCGTAGCAACGAACCGCGTCTTCGTCGCGCTTCAATGCCCCAAGACTGATACCCTTGTTCGACCAGGCGGCGGCGTTGCGCGGGTCGAGATCCAAGCACTTGTCATAACTGCCCAGCGCGTCCGCGTGACGGCCCAGGCTGGCAAGACTCAGGCCCTTCTGGTTCCAGGCGAGAGCGAAAAGTGGCGACAACACCAGTGCCTGCTCGACGGCGGCGAGTGCCTCTTCGTGGCGACCCGAGCAGTGCAGACTCCGCCCCTTGTTGTACCAGGTAACGGCGAGCCCGAGATCAAGTTCCAGAGCTTGGTCGCATGCGGCGATAGCCTCGTCATAGCGTCCGAGGCTGTAGAGACTCAGCCCCTTGGCGCTCAGGGCCTCAGCGTGCTTCGGCTCGAGCGCAAGGGCCTGGTCGTAGCAGCCAATCGCCTCTTCGTAGCGTGCAAGCCGGATAAGCACATCGCCCCTGCTGCGCCAGATGCCTGCGTCCGGCGTGGCCAGCTCCATCGCTCTCTCGTAGCTGGCGAGTGCCTCATCCAGGCGTCCCTGTCGGGCAAGCACCTCGGCCTTGTCGCGCCAGACCCTGGCCTCCTGCGGAGAGAACTCCAGCGCCTTCTCGTAGGAGCGGATCACCTCTGGATCGTTTGTGCCGAGTCGGTTCAGGACGTCACCCCGACTGCGCCAGGCCCCGGCCTCGCCGGGGGCAGTCTGGAGCGCCTTCTCATAGGACAGAATAGCGTCTTCGTATCGCCCCAGCCGGTTCAGCACGTCACCCTTGTTACGCCAGACGCCGGCTTCCTGCGGACCGAGTTCCAGCGCCTTCTCGTAGCAGGCGAGAGCTTCAGCATCGCGTCCCAGCCTGTACAGGCTGCCGCCTTTGTTGTTCCAGGCGCCCACGTAGCTCGGGTCGAGCTCCAGGGCCTTGTCATAGGACCTGATTGCCTCCTCGTACTGCCCCAGGCTGTCCTGGCCGAGTCCCTTGTTGTTCCATGCCGCCGGGTGCTGTCCGTTGAGCTCCAGAGCCTTCTCGAGGTATGCCACCGCTTCCGCGTGCCGGCCGAGGCTGTCAAGAGTGTTGCCCTTGTTGTTCAGCGCTCCCAGGTGCTGCGGCTCCAACTCCAGGACCTTGTCGTAGCAACTGCTCGCCTCTTCGTATCGGCCCATACGGAACAGGGCGTTGCCCTTGTTGTGCCAGGCCGCGACCAGCTTGGGGTCGAGTTCGAGGGCTTTGTCCAGACACGCCACTGCTTCTTCGTACCGGCCCAAATGGTAGAGGTCGAAACCCTGGTTGCGCCACGCCGCCACCAGCCCTGGTCGCAGCTCCAGTGCCTTGTCGTAGCTTGCGACCGCCTCTTCCCGGCGGCCCAAACTGTCGAGAACCAGTCCCTTGTTGTACTGCGCCGCCGCGTAGCCCGGCTCAAGCTCGATGACCTTGTCGTAACAGCTCAGTGCCTCCTCGAGCCGCTCGAGCCGAAAGACCGCGTTGCCCTTGTTGTACCAGGCAGCGACGTCGTCTGCGACAAGGTAGAGGGCATTGTCGTAGCAACGGAGTGCCTCCTCGTACCGACCCAGGCCGAAGTTGCTGCTGCCCTTGTTGTTCCAGGCCCCTGCATAGGCCTGGTCGATTCCCAGGGCCCGATCGAGACAGGGAATGGCTTCCTCGTGCCTGCCCAGGCTGTTGAGACTCGCGCCTTTGTTGTTCCAGGCTCGGGCACAGGCCGAGTCAAGTTCAAGGGCCTTGTCGTAGCAGACGAGAGCCTCCTGGTCCCGGCCCAGGCTGTGCAGACTCGCGCCTTTGTTGGTCCAGACCGCGACGTTCTGCGGGTCAATCCCCAGGGCTTTTTCAAAGCAACGCAGGGCCTCCTCGCATCGGCCGAGACTGTCGAAGCTGACCGCCAGATTGGACCAGGCGTTCAGGTTCTGCGGGTCGATCTCCAGCGCGTTATCATAGCACCTCACCGCCTCCTGTTGCCGACCCAGCAACTGAAGGTCGTTCCCCTTCCGCTGCCATGCGGCCCCGAGCCGCGGGTTGATCTCCAGGGCCTTGTCGTAGCAGACAAGAGCCTCCTCGCGGCGCTCGAGACCGTCGAGGCAGTCCCCTTTGTTCCACCAAGCCAGGGCGTGATTCACGTCTATCTCCAGAGCCTTTTCACAGCACCGGATTGCCTCATCATACCGACCCAGACAGCTGAGGCTGTTCGCTTTGTTGTTCCAGGCCGCTGCATTCCGCGGATCGAGTTCGAGCGTTCGGGCGGCGCATTTGATTGCGTCTTCGTACCGGCCGAGGCTGTGAAACGTGTTGCCCTGATTGTGCCAGGCAAGGACATCTCGCGGGTCGATTTCGAGTGCCTTCCCGAAACAGGCAATCGCCTCTTCATCCCGGCCCAGACTGCGCAGCGTCGCGCCCCTGTTGCTCCAAACCGCGGCCAGATTGTTCTTGCTGCTGGGGGATGAGTCTGCCTGGAGCCACGGCAACATCCTTACTTTCGAGAGCTCGAGGGCTTTGTCGTGGCAGAGCAGGGCTTCATCGTACCGCCCCAGGCGGTGGAGGATTATACCCTTGCTGCACCACGCCGGCTCGTGTCCCGGGGCAAGTTCGATTGCCCGATCCAGACAGCGGATCGCCTCTTCGTCTCGGCCCATGCAGCGCAAGCTGGTGGCTTTGTTGTACCATTCCCAAGCCTCGGGTACCTCAAGTACTGGCGGGGCGACCTGACGCTCGAACAACAGCTCGAGGTCCGCGCGCAGGTCTTTGAAGGTCTGGTATCTCCGGCCCGGCTCCTTTTCCATGCAGCCTTGAACGACGGAGGACAACGGGGAGTCGAGTGCCGACACCGGTGCCTTGGCGTGGAGCCGCTGCATATCTCCCCAGAACCGGGTCGTCTCCTGCACGGTTTCTGGCATGGTCGTAAGGAAGGGAAGTCGGCCTCCGCTGGCAATCTGGTACAGCACCACGCCGAACGAGTAGACGTCGCTGCGTTCGTCGCCGTGCGCGGGATTCACAAACTGCTCTGGCGCCATGTGAGTTGGAGTGCCAAACCCGCGGCCCTCTAGAAAAGGCCCGGACAGGCCGACCGTGCCTTGTCTGACACTCAGCCCCACGGACAGCCCCCTCGGTGCGGCCGGGACCGCTGCCATTCCGAGGTCGGCTATCCGGACCGTCTTGTCCTGGCCGATCATGATGTTGGCGGGCTTGATATCTCGGTGGCAGCGAATGCCTTTGGAGAGGACATACTCCATTCCGTGGCAGAACTGCACCGCCCAGTGCAGTCCCTGCGCGAGGTCGGGAGGCCGGTGTTGCAGGTAGCCTTCAAGGGTGTTCAGACCGCTCTCGTCGGGCGCCACGTGCTCTAAGCCAACGAAGAGCCTGCCCGCGATGTTGATGACGTGGTGCGCGCGCACAAGATGCGGGTGTCGTCCCACCCCCACCCAGTTACTCGCCTCCCTGCGGAACCGCTCCCTCGCCTGGGTATCGGCTAGATACTCGTCACGGAATGTCTTCAGGACGTAGACTTCCCTGGCTTCGTGCGAGTAAACCAGGTAGGCCGCACCGATCCCACCCGAGCCGAGGACGCCATAGACTTCGTACTTCTGGCCGATGACGTCGCCGCGTTTGTAGGATGGACCCGATGCAACCTCGTGCTCATCGGTGTTCTTTGGAACGCTGGAACTGAGCGAACGACTACTCAAGCCTATGGCCTCATGATCGTTCTTCGCACCTGTGGCCGGCTGTGGATGCGACCCGCCGGGGACTTCGCCACGCAGACGTGTTCGTAATCACACCACCTAAGATGCTAGGCGTTCGAGAGCCGGTGTCAAGTCTACCGGCCGAAGACCCGAGGAAAACTGACCCGAGCCGGATACCGGAGGCTGGAAGTGCCGACCCGCTGACGATTGCCTCGACTATCTGGCGGTGGCCGAGACCCGAAACGTACCCACTGCCGCCGACTCTACCCGTGGCGACTGCTGCTCTTTGCTGTCCCCTCAGCGCCCGGATTCGAGGCGCGAGGCGAGGTACTCGGCCAGGCCGGCTGCGCGTATCTTGGCCTGCACCGCCGCAATGTCGTACGCTACTCGCAGGTACGTCACCTCCTGCACGGCCTCGTCATACATCAGACAGCAAGCTCGTGGGTCGCAGTCACGCGGCTGGCCGACGCTCCCTGCATTGATGAAGTACCTGGCTTTTGCCAGCACCTTGAATGCATCCTCACGCACGATCCGAGCCGGTCTTCCCGGCTGGCGTTCGGCCGCAAACGGCTGGTGCGAATGACCAACCATGCACACGCCGCTCGCGTAGTGCTCCATTTCGCGATCGGCCGCGCGCAGGTTCAGGACATACTCCCAGGCGGCAGGGGCGGAAGGAGACGAATGAACGACGAATAGCGGTCCTTCTTCGGCAGTGAGGGGCAGTTTCTCCAGGAAGAGCCGGTTCGACTCGGTGAGCCGGCTCCGGGTCCAGAGCAGCGCCTGGGCGGCGACCGAGTTGAAGGCGTCGATCGGGACCTTGCCGATCGCGCCGTAGTCGTGGTTGCCCGCGACGCACGTGCAGCGCATGCGACGGATCGCCTCGACGCAGAGGTTGGGGTCGGAACCGTATCCGACGATATCGCCACAGCAGACGAACTGCGTCGCGCCCTTGTCCCTGAGTACAGCGACTACTGCCTCAAGGGCCTCAAGGTTCCCGTGGATATCGGAAATGACGCCGATTCTCACGCGGTGCGCTGCGCCCGAACCGCCGCCGAGGACGCCCGCTCTTGCGGGACCTGGGCTGCCGACCCTCTCTGAGGTCTCGTCCTGTGGGGACTAGTGTGACGGATCCGATTCCTGGAAGACACCGTCGAGCACCCCGTTGACAAACTTGCCGGCCTCGTCGTCGCCGTACTTCTTCGCTATCTCCACCGCCTCGTTTATTGACACCTTGGGCGGAACGTCGTCGAAGTAGAGGATCTCCGCCGCCGCCAAGCGCAGTATGGCACGATCCAGCACGGTCAGCCGTTCGAGCCGCCAGCGCGTCAGGTGCCGGCGCAGAACTGCATCTGTCTCCTGCTGGCGTCCCAGCGCCGCATCCACAAGCCGGCGCAGATAGGTCTCGGCCTCATCCGAAGGGTTCTTGCGCAGCAGTATCTCGGAAATCGTGTTCTCCGGCTCGTCGCCGACCAGGTCGAGCCGGTACAGCACTTCGAGCGCGGACTCACGAGCCAGTCGGCGGTTGGTCATCGTAAGACAGCCCTCGGGCTCAAGGAATCTGGACGACCAGTACCCGGGCCCGCATCATCGACTAGTGTACCCCTGAATCCCTGGTCCTATGCGAACTTCTGCTTCTCTAGGTTCGCCATTTCGATAGCCGAAAGCGCCGCGGTCCAACCCTTGTTGCCGGCCTTCGCTCCGGCCCTCTCCAGCGCCTGCTCAAGCGTATCTGCGGTTATGACCCCGAAAGCCACCGGGACTCCCGTCTCTAGATACACGTGGGCGATCCCCTTCGCCACTTCCGAGGATACGTACTCGGCGTGCGGCGTGTCGCCGCGGATGACCGCGCCGAGTGCGACAACGGCATCATACTTCTTCATCGAGGCGACGCGGAGCGCGACAGCCGGGATTTCGAACGCCCCCGAAACCCAGATGACGTCAGCCGCCTTGGCATTGTGCCGGTCGAGGCAGTCGAGCGAGCCCGCGAGAAGCTGCTTCCCCACGAGGTCGTTGAAGCGCGATACTACGAGCGCGAACCTACGGCCGGTTGCGTCGAGCTTGCCTTTGAACTCCCTGGTTTCCATTGATGACTCCTTTCTCCAGATCACCGAGCAGGTGCCCGAGCCGATCTCGCTTTGTCACCAGATAGCGAATGTTCTTCTTGCCCGGCCGGACCACTAGCGGCACCCGGCCCACAACGTCGAGTCCGAATCCGCGCAGCCCGACTATCTTGCGGGGGTTGTTGGTGAGCAGCCGGATGCTCGAAAGCCCGAGGTCGCATAGTATCTGCGCGCCGATGCCGTAGTCGCGCAGGTCCGGTTCAAACCCGAGTGCGATGTTGGCCTGAACTGTGTCGAGCCCCTGGTCCTGCAGGGCGTAGGCCCGCAGCTTGTTCGCTATGCCGATACCCCGCCCCTCCTGCCGCATGTACAACACCACGCCCCGGCCCTCGCGGGCGACCAGCTTCATCGCCTGCGCGAGCTGCGGCCCGCAGTCGCAGCGTTGCGAGTGAAACACGTCTCCGGTCAGACACTGAGAGTGAACACGTACGAGCACTCGCTCCTTGTGCCGCACGTCGCCCTTGACCAGGGCGATGTGGGCATAGGGTTCGACAACATCCTCGTAGACGACAGCACGAAAGTCGCCGTAGTCGGTCGGTAGAACGGTTTCGACGACCCTGCGGATGAGCTTTTCACGCTGCCGCCGATAGTCAATCAGATCCTTGATAGTGACAATCCTGAGTTGGAAGCGCCTCGCGACCGTCTGCAGCCCGGGCAGGCGCGCCATGGTGCCGTCGTCGGCCATGATTTCGCACAGCACGCCGGCTTCGCCCAGACCTGCCAGCCGTGCAAAGTCCACCGTCGCCTCGGTATGACCGGCACGTACCAGCACTCCCCCATCCTGGGCTATGAGCGGGAAGATGTGGCCGGGTCGAGCCAGATCCTCCGGCCGCGTCTTGGGATTCACAAGGGCTCTGATGGTCATGGCGCGGTCATGGGCAGAGATGCCGGTGGTCGCACCCTTGGCTGAATCGACTGAGACAGTGAACGCCGTGCCGTGCAGCGCGGTGTTGCCCTCGGTCTGCAGAGGCAACGCAAGCTCGTGGCACCGGCTCATGGTAAGAGGCACGCAGATAAGCCCGCGGCCGTGGCGGGCCATGAAGTTGACCTTGTCGGCGGTGATCTTCGCGGCCGCGCAGACGAAGTCGCCCTCGTTTTCGCGGCCTTCGTCGTCAACCACGATGACGAAGCGCCCTGCCCTCAAGTCGGCTAGCGCCTCATCTATCGAAGCGAACACGCTCTTGCCGTCAACCCCGCGCCGGATCTTCTTGGCTCCGCCAGTCATGAACAGTCAAGATAGTGGCGCGTCCGGCTAAGTCAAGAAATGCGCCGGGACGCAACGCCGGGGCGGCCCAACTCAGCTATTGATTTGTCTCGGGAAATCAGTATCATAGCCATTCTCTGCCGGGCCCTTGAGCCTGTTGGCGGCACGGTGGCTCAGGTCTGCGCAGCGACCAACGGCTTTCTAAAGAGCCCGTCTAGCATTGACAGTAGTAGCGAAATTGGTATAAGGATAGCTAAGATGAAGACTTACGTCGCCAGGAACGACGACATAAAGAGCGAGTGGTATCTGTTTGACGCCGGCGGTCAGACCTTGGGCCGCCTCGCCACACAGATAGCTGTTCGTTTGATGGGCAAGCACAGGCCAATCTACACCCCCCACATCGACTCG
>VGIR01000094.1 GCA_016867815.1 candidate division WOR-3 bacterium
TGCCGACCGACAAATCTCACGCACGTTCCGTCTCATCTCTCTCCATCTCCGCGGAGCAATTCCCGCTGACCGTCTTACCTCTCTCAGGGGGTCACCATGTACCCAGGCCAGAACTAACCACGACACAGATTCGGCAGCCGAAGTGGGATCAGCTGCAGAGGGCGCGGAGCACGCAGCGCGAACTCGACCGGAGTGCATAGCTTCTGACAGACAGCTGACAGAGACTGCTTCACACGCGATCTGCAGTAGTCCAGTGAAGACTAGAGCAGGGCGATGACGGCGAGGTTCCGGCCGGTGACTCGGTCGCGGCGTGCAGAGTAGAACTGGTCTTCGTGCTCGCGGGTGCAGAGTTCTAGGCCGCGTGCTTCGGTCAGCCCCAGGTCCCTGAGTAGCCAACGGTTGGCGGCGCGGATGTCAAGGCGATATCTCGCGACTGGCGAATGGCGACTGGCATATGGCGATTGGCGCACAGCGGCAGTCTCTACGGCAGCGGAGAAGAACTTGCCCGGTACCGGGAAGCTCTTGCCGAATGCCCCTAGTACATCTTCGTTGACTTCGTAGCAGTCTGGACAGATGCAGGGGCCGAGCGCGAAGCGGAGGTTGCTGAGCGGGACGGAGGACCGGCGCGACATCTCCCGGGCAGTCTTCTCGGCCAACCTCGCCGCTGTGCCACGCCAGCCGCAGTGAGCGATACCGATGCAGCTTGAGTTGGCGGCGTAGATATACACAGGCAGGCAGTCGGCGACCTTCAGGCCGAGGCCAAGGCCGGCGCGGTCCGTGATGCACGCGTCGCCTTCGAGTGTCTCCGCAGGAGTCCGCTCGTCGGCGATGTGCAGGACCGTGTCCGAGTGCGTCTGTTTCACGGTCACAATTGACGCCAGCTCAGACGTCTTCCGGCAACGTTCCAGATTCTCGGCGACGTCCGGGGTTTCGTCACCTACTGCGAAGGAGGTGTTAAGGGACTCGTAGTCGCCGCGCGATACGCCGCCCCTGCGGGTGAAGAAGGCCAGCAGCAGCCTCGGGTCAGGCGAGAACTCGTAGTACTCGACGCCGTCGGCGGAATTCATTTGCCAGTCAGTAGTCACGGCTCAGAAAGTCCAGAAGTCAGAATCCAGAGTCCAGAACTCTGAATTGCGGACGCGAGCGTTGAGCCACGGCCAGACACAGATAGACACGGATACCGGGATACTAACACAGGGAGACCAAGGCACAAGGAGCCGCCGTTCCGGTCATTCGGATTAAGGGTTTGAATCGGAATTCGAGCTGCGGAATTCGTCATTGCCCTCGGCTGTCCGGAAGTCGCGCAGTGTGAGCTGGGTGGCGGTCCGGCCCCCATAAGTGTTTCTTCCGACAGTGTAACAGATATCGAGCCGGCTTCCAGTTCCTGCTTCGAGGTTGGTGATTTCCGCGCTACGGCCCCAGGCGATGGCCTCAAGGGTACGCTCGCCAGACCGGACTGATAGCTTGAGGTGGTTCTTCCCGACCTTGCGCGGGTAGCCGACGACCTCGATGCCGAGCGAGGCAAGCAGCGGAGAGGCGTTGTCCGGGCCGAATGGTTCGAACTTCTCAAGCGCGGTAACGAAGGCGTCGTCGATCTTCTCGATCGGCGCGACCGCATCGATGTGCAGGGTCGGTTCGAAGACTTCCTCGGGAAAGCCGTCCGCGTATGCGGCCAGAGCCGAACTGAAACCGGCCAGGTCCTCGCGTGTGACGCTCAGGCCGGCCGCGTACTTGTGCCCGCCGAAGGCAAGCAGGTGTCCGGAGCAGGCTGCAAGCGCGGCGTGGAGGTTGAAGCCGGTGACCGAGCGGCCTGACCCCTTGCCCTTTTCGCCCTTCAATGCGACCACGATGCAGGGGCGCGAGAAGCGGTCGACCAGCTTGGCTGCTACGATGCCGATGACGCCTTCGTGCCAACCTTCGGCGGCGACGACGATTGTCTTGCGGTCGGCTAGCCGCCCGGTTTCCACGAGCGTGGTTGCCTGGGCCAGGATTCTCTCTTCGAGCGACTGGCGGGAGCGGTTCAGGCTATCGAGTTCCGCGGCCAGGGTTGCGGCTTCAGCCTTGTCCCCGGTCAGGAGTAGCCGCGCGGCCAGCTCGGCGTGGCCGACCCGGCCCGCGGCATTAAGGCGCGGGGCGAGCATGAATCCGACGCTGTAGCCGGTCAGGGGTTTGTCCGCAATACCCGCGACCTTGAGCAGAGCCTGGAATCCCGGACGCGGGCTCTGCCGGATTGCGTTCAGGCCGATGCGAGCTAGCACCCGGTTCTCGTCGGTCAGGGGCACGATGTCGGCAATGGTTCCGAGGCCGACTAGGTCGAGCAGGGCGATGAGCTCTTGCTTGGGCCGGCCCAGAGCGGAGAGTACGCTCCAGGCGAGCTTGAACGCGACGCCCACGCCGGCCAACTCACGGAACGGGTACTTTGAGTCCGCCCGTTTGGGGTTAACTAAGGCCATGGGCTTTGCAGAGTGCAGATCGCAGATTGCAGATTCAGTCTCAGGTACTTCTGACTTCTGAATTCTCCTTTCTGCCTTCTGACTTCGGCCCGCAGCTACCTCATGGTGATCCGTGACAATGACATCGATGCCCGCATCCCTGGCTGCGGCCAGCGTGGCGTGGTCGTTTGAGCCGCAGTCATTGGTGACGATCAGCTTCGCGCCTCGTTCGGCTGCGAATCCCAGGCCCTGTGCGGAGAAGCCATAGCCCTCGGCTTCGCGGTGTGGCAGATAGTAGATGACGTCGGCGCCGAGCCGGCCAAGCACAGAAACTAGAAGCACCGTGCCGGTCACGCCATCAACGTCGTAGTCGCCGTAGATGAGGATGCGTTCGCGGCGCTTGATTGCGGCAATGATACGCTCAGTTGCCGGGACGATGTCGGGCAGCAGCTCGGGCTTGCGAAGGCGGGCAGGGGAAGGGTCGAGGAAGGCGCGGATGTCATCAGCTGTTGAGTAGCCTCGGCGCCGGAGCAGATTCACCACCAACTCCGGAAGTTCCAGCTCGCGGCCTAGCGACAACAGGTCGCTTTCCGTCTGCGTCGGGAGTCGCCAGTGGTGAGTGGGTCTGACTGCAGGCACGATAACTTCTAGCGGCGCTGCTGCACAAAGTCAAGCCAAGACCAGCGTCCTGGTCCGACGTGATACATCAAAGGAACGGGAGGGTCGCACTACGTGCGGGTTTCTGGACCGGGTTTCCTTCGTGGTCTTGTTCTCCGCTGGGGATACTTCCGAGGCGCTTCCTCGATTTGACTCGTGCGGTCTGGTGTCTATTCTTGTCGCGAGGAATAGATGCGATCCGATGGCTCTGCGCAGTCCTGCCAGGCACCGCGCGTCCCGTTGGCCAGCAAGCAGGTGGGCCCTGGGAGGAGCGGTGTTTGATCCGGAGTTGATGGCCAAGCTGGTGGCGGTGGCGGTGCCGTTCTTCGGGATCTGGTTCGCGACCGGTATCGCGATCGCGACACTATATCATCTGAGTCTCTTCTATCTCGATTGTGAGTACAGGTCTGCGCCCGAGTTTTCGCTGGACCTGCTGGTCGGCATCCTGCGCGGCCTTGCCTACGTGTTTGTGTGGCCCGCGATATTCTACTTCGACCGTTCCGCTCTCTACCGCATCAAGATGCTGTTCCGCTACATGGACCCCAAGCTCAGGTACGAGGATGACGAGCTGGCCGGGTTCATTGCCGAAGGACGGCGGCGGGTGAAGCTCAGGAAGGACACCATCGCCGCTGCCGCACGCGAGGATCGCCGGGCCCACGAGGTCCTTACCGGCGAAGAGCGGGCTCGCTTTCGGTTCACCGCCCATGACGGCAACCCCGTCTTGGAGAACATGTGGCTGATGATGGCAGAGGGCATGGGACCGGGCGGGGGACGACAACTGGTGCGCATCTGGGAACCAAAGGACCTGCCCGATGAGGTGCGGGAGAAGGCGATGTGCGAGGTCGGAACGCGAACGCAAAGGCCTTGTGGGCAGTGCGGAACCGTGGTGCCATATGCGAGGGTCGACCTGCCGGAGCTGCTGTATCTTCTCATACAAGAAGAGAAGAGCGAGAAGATGCTTCTTGAAGGCTGGGCCCTGCGCGGGAACTTCGCGGTCACATTCCATCCTTGTCCCGAATGCGACACGTCCCGGCTGGGAGTAGCCGAGGACGTCACTGCCTTTGGTCGTGCGTCGGATGTGGTTGCGGCCGTCAAGGCCGGCATCACGATTCAAGAGGACCTACCGGGCTAGCGCCAGCGCCCGGCGAAACTAGTGCCAGGCTACGGGGTGCCCGCGAGAGTTGCCCCGCGGTCGGGAAACTGCTAAGCTTCCCCGACTGGTGCAGATAAGCGGCAACCCAAAGAAGTCACCAAGCGTCACAATCGAAATGTGTTTCCTTGCGGGCGTGCGGGCTAAGGTCGGGCCGGAAGTGCATCACTAGGTAGTATGGAGCAGCAGGCAGGACCCGACGGGCAGCGAAGACGAGCCGCACTCATTGGACGAGTGGCCGTGGTGATGCTGGGGCTCGTTCTGCTTGGGGTCGGGCTTCTCGTGGTTCGACGCCTGACGGTGAAGCGCCCGGTCTGCGGGCCGGAAGTCCCGTGTTCGGATTCCGTATGCACGGCTCAGGACAGCCTGGGCAGGGGAGAGGTGCTGGCAGCCGTTCTGTCTCGCTGGTGTTTCACTCAAGAACGCACCAGCGATGTCCATGCGGCCCTTGCCAAGACCGACTTCAACTTCCGGAGAATGGCGGCCGGCGACAAGGTTACGTTCACGTACCAGGGCCTGGCACTGACCGGACTCACCTACAGCAAGGACCTGGTGACATCGTACAGCGTGAGATTCGATTCCAGCGGAACCTCGGCGTTCAAGGAAACGAAGCCGGTGGACACGACGCGCGTGGTCGTACGCGGGGCGATCAAGGGGTCGCTCTGGAAGTCCATGATCGACATGGGGGAGACGCCGGCGCTCATAGTGAACTTCGCCGAGATTCTGAGCTACGAGGTCGACTTCCTGACCGAGGTAAGTGAAGGGGATTCCTTCGAGATACTGCTCGATAAGTACTACGTGGACAGCAGCTTCTATCGAGAAGGTAGAGTCTATGCTGTGCACTTCAAAGGACAGGCTGGGAACTACTCCGGCTTCTACTGCCGCAGTTCCTCAGGACACTCTGATTTCTACAACGAGAAGGGGCAGTCGCTTCGTAAGAGCGTGCTGCGGTCACCTCTGCGGTTCATCAACGTGACGTCGCGGTTCGGCATGCGTTTCCATCCCATTCGCCGTGTGTATCGGCAGCATCAGGGCGTGGACTATGGGGCGCCGACTGGTACACCGGTGAGCGCTATCGCCGATGGAGCGGTCACTATCGCTCGGCGGCTCGGCGGGTACGGAAACTTGGTCGAGGTCAAACACGCCAGCGGACTCTCGTCGCGCTACGGCCACCTTTCGCGCTACGGAGCTGGTATCAGGGGCGGCCGTCGCGTCCGCCAGGGCCAGACCGTCGGCTATGTGGGCATGACCGGGGACGCAACCGGTCCGCACCTGCACTTTGAGGTCAGACAGGGCGGCAAGCCGGTCAATCCACTCAAGGTGATTCCGCCGCGAGCCGAGCCGGTGGCAAAGAAGAACATGCCCGAGTTCAACGCGCTCAAGGCGTCGTACCTCGCGGATCTGGCCAAACCCTCAGGACCGGTCGTAGCGGAAGTGGATTCAGCCCGGCCCACACACTAGGAAGACCCGCCGGTTCGCGGCTTCTGGTTTGCTGTCTTTGGTTCCGGAGCCAAGAACCGGCAACTAGAAACCAAGCGCCAATTCAGCGTACCAGTTCCGGCCGGGTACCGGGTATCCCTTCATCACCTCATACTGCCGGTCGAGCAGGTTACGGACTCCGCCGCGCAGGGCAGTCTCCAGCCGGCCTAGTGTCGGCGTGAAGCCGACCCCCACGTCAAGCAGCAGGAAGCCTGGCAGTGAGTCGGTGTTGTCCGGAACGGTGTAGCGTTCACCGGTCCGGCGCACATCCCAGCTCAACTGCACAAGCCGCCACCGGAGCAGGTGCGATACCGCGAGGCTGAGCCGCGGGCGGTAGATGAGGTCCTTGCCGTGGGAGCGGGCAAGCATGTAGGTGGCATGGCCGACTACCCGCAGGTGCTTCGAGTTCACGGTCAGCTCCAGCTCGGATCCGGTGATGGTTGCGGTGTCGAGGTTGACCGGTCGGTAAACGAAGGCCGAGTCGGGTTGCCACTGGATGAGATCGGTCAGGGACGAGTGCCAGACGCCGAGCCGGCCGGACACGGATGAACCGTACCGGGCCGTCGCGTTCAGGTCGACGCTCGTCGCCCATTCCGGTTTCAGTCGCGGGTTGCCTCTGGTCCATGGGTCCTCGGGCCAGTAGAGTTCGTTGAAAGTCGGGGCGCGGAACGAACGACCGACAGAAGCATGGAGGTCAAGCCAGTCCGGGCCCGAGCAGGTGAGTGCTAGCTTCGGGCTGACGACGCGGGTGTTGGAGCGCGTCAGTGAGGAGTCGGGCAGCCTGCGCGAGTCGTTCAGCCAGTCGAACCTTGCCATCGGGACAATGTCGAAGCGGTGCCAGCGGAGGCGTGCCTCGGCCCAGCCTGAGCCGGTCCAGCGCTGCGGAACGCCGATGGCCGAGCTGCGGAACTGCGAACGTTCGCCTTCGAGACCAACGACACCGGTCATCCAGGCGGCGAAGTGTGTCGTCTGCTTGGCAGTGATGCCCGATACAGCGGTGACGTGGGTGTCGTTGACCCATGCGAGGGTGTCGGGGTTCCAGTAGTGGCGCCAGGACTGGTGATGGTAGAGCCGCGATTCGAGCCGAGCGTTGTCGGCTTCCTGCAGGTCATAGCCTAGATGCGCGATACCGCGGTAGTCCTCCATGCGCGCGCTGTCTGCGGGCCACGAAGTCGGCCCCGGCACGCCGCGTCGCGTGACATTGTACTCGCCGAGCAGCGATACCCGCTGCCGGCCCTGCGCGTAGACGCCTTTCGCCATAACATCCTGAGAGCCGATGTCGGCGTTCACGCGCTCCTGCATCGAATCGGCCGTGTCGCGATAGGTGAACTTGTCGCCGGTGCGGTCCAGGCTGGCGGCGACAACGTAACCGAGTGGGGCAGACCAGTTCGTGTGCGTCGCCTGCAGGTACCGTCGGCCGAAAGAGCCCAGACCGGCGGTCGCCTTTGCCCCGAGTCGTTCCGGCTCGGGTGGGATGACGTTCACCAGTCCGCCGACCGAGTTCGCGCCGTACAGGGCCGAGCTGCTGCCTCTCACCACTTCTACGTGCTGCGCCGATGTGAGCGGCAGGGTCGTCAGGTCGAAGAGGTTGTCCTGCGCCGAGTTGAGCCGGACACCGTCGAAGAGGACGAGCGTCTGCTCGGCATCGGCCCCGCGCAGGCCGACCATGGCCAGGTTGCCGTAGTCCTTCAGGAAGGAAGACGGCAGGTTTGTGAGCAGTTCCGCCACGCTGGTGCGCCCCTTGGCACCCGACTCCTTGACTTCGACGATGGACACCGGGCCGGACTTCGCAACCGGACTCGGAGTGCGGAATGCGGTGACGGTGATTCCTTTCACTTGAACCGGACTGGGGTGCAGGTAGATGGTCGCTTTGCGGGACGCGTCCAGGTTGTCGTACTGCCTCTCGTCGTAGCCGACCCTTGACACCAGCACCGTCACGTGGGAGGCGTCGGTGTCGAGCGTCAGTGCGAAAGAGCCGGACGAGTCGCCAACCGAGTTCTCCTCGGTCTCCGGGGCACTGACGAGGGCGTAGGGGATCGGCTCGCCCGTGACCGCATCAAGCACTACTCCACGCAGTGTCCCCGCCGACGCGGCACACGCAAGAACGAGTATCAGGCACGCCGCTTCGGCCGCTCTGCCTTTTGGCTTTTGGCCTTTGACTTCTGACTTCGTCATGGTTCGGTTTCCTTTCCTCACAAGTCGAACCTAGGGAAAGCGGCAGACAGGTCTCCTGACTTGCGGCAGCTCTGTCGCCTTCCCGGCCTGCGCCAGTGGTTCTGACAGAGCAGGGGACCGCTCACAGTGGGTGGGACCGCAGCCGATTCTCACGGCTTTCCCTGTGCAGCGCGGAACTGCAACCGTTCGTGCGTAGACACGCACCCGGTCTTCCACCGCTCTTCCGGATTGTTGGGTAAGCCTAGCAGCACGCGGCCGTCGTGGCAAGCGCGGGACCGAGTTCAGCCCCCCGGCGTACGGGACCATGTGGGTGACAGTCCCGTTCTTCCTCGTGTCTACGAGGAGGGGGTTAGGGAAGGAGCATAGCAGCCCGCAATCTGCGATCCGGAGTATGACCTTGGACGCGGACGCGCCACGCTGCTGGCGGCTAGGCGCCGAAGCAGGCTTTCTTGATGCGGGTTGAACCAGGCCCGACTACTACCAACTGGAAACTGGAGTTTGGCTACTCTCGGCGCTGGCGCGCCGAGGCTGTCTGGCCGATTTCGAACACGTAGGCGCAGAAGGGCATCCCCAGAGCGCGACGGGTCCTGCAATCGGTCTCTTGCCGCCGCAGACAGGTAGTTGTCCCTATCCACTCTGGGCCAGCACTGCGCCATCCGGGAACCGGCATCGCGTCCAGACGTCCGCGCGCCGCGCATCTGTGAATACGAACTCCTTGATAGCGAGGCCTCGAGCCATCAGACATGCACCGACGCTATTCTCTCCATCCTGAGAGTTTCCGGCCGCCCACTCGCCAGCAATCTGGCTCGTAAACTGGTCGATGCATCTCTGAAACGGCAAGCCGCCCTCGACGCCAGTCAGGATGTCCACATGCAGATCCAACCCTTCCCCCGAATGGAGAGCGAAGTACACGTTGAGGACGCTTCGATGGAGACCATAGTAGTAGCTTGCCTGGTCCCGGAGAAAGGCCAAGTAGCGCATGGTCTGGCTCCAGCGCCTCACTGCAGGGTCCTTCTGGTCTCTGCCTTTGTGAACAACCATTGGGTGAAACAGCGCGGCATCTACCGCACTGAGCTTCATCGTCTCGTCGCGCAACCAGTTGGCGAGGATGTCGCGGAAGGCATCTAGGATCGACCTAGAGACCAGCTTGTGCTCGTCCATCTGCTTGAGTTCGGCCTCCGCGACGCCACGCCAGTACATGCGTTCCCTGGTGACATTCAGGACCCGCGCTTTGGTTTCGGAATCGGACCCGACTTTGTTGTACCTGAAGTCAAGCGTGTCAACGAACCTGAGTAGTGCCGTGAGAGCCTGAAGATCACAGGTTCCTCTCTCAAGCAGGTGCACTGCATCTACAGGCAAGAGCGAACCGAACGTCTGCGCCAACTCTGCGAGCGTCACAACACAGTCAGCTGCGACTGGTGGCTTCACTGCTTGCCGCCCAAGTGCACCGAGCCACTGCCCGAGCCCACCTTCAGGCGTCGAGTCCAGCATCTTCGGAAACGGCGTGTACTTCTGCCCAGTCTTGGTTAGGAACTTCCGGTCGGCGTCGTTGAAGGGCATCCTGCGTTGGTGGTACATCGAGACAAGCGCTACAGGCAGGGCGAGACTGCGTGGAAGGCGATACAATTCGCTGTTGCATATGTATGCATCCTCCAGAAGCAACTTCCCGCTGATGACGCCGTGAAAATCTCGGACGTCAACAGGATCCTGATACTCCTCACTGCCTCGGTGGCCGATGTCATGCAGCCAAAGAGCCAGATACAGCACGATGAACTCGAACTCGTTCACAAGCAGCCTGCTGTTCTTGCGGGTCAAGGCAAGCAGGCTGTCCGCGATCTCCAGGAGATTGCGGGTGTGAACTGCGCCGTGGTCAGCCATCTGTACACCCTTGGAACCATGCCACAGGCTTTCGGGGTGTTCTCGCCACGACCTGTCGAGATCCACCCGCAGGTCCTCCAACAGCTCGACCTCTTGCTGGTTCATGGCATCCGCGGAGGGGCAAAATCACCCGCCCTAAGGGCGAAACCTGGTCCGCGGAACTTGCGCAGGAAGACTTCTGCCACGACTACAGGTGTGGCTACAGTCGCGACCACGTCGGCCAACTCTCGGAGCTGCTGTACAGCCGCATCTTTCTCACTGAACTGCCTAGGCAGACGTAGACCTTGCTTCAGGACGCTGTCTCTATCGTAGAAAAGCAGCATCAATCCCGGGGCACGCTTTTCCCCTTTCAACCCTCTCATGTAGTCCAGCCGCATCCCGACACCACGCAGTTCTCCGAAGGCGGCCCGTGCCTCCGGGTCGACATGTCGGCCCGCATGCCTGAAGCCTCTGTACAGAGTTTTGATGTCGAGCGTCGTGCTGCATAGCCGTCTGAGCAGCTTGGAGCACTCGTAGGTGATCAAGCCTGTTCTTCCCTTGTAGTGGGTGAAAATGAACCTCTTCTCGTCGTCCGTCCAAGAGTTGCTGCTGCCGAACAGCTCCAGCAGCCTAAACGCGCGCACGTCACAGTCATACTCCCAAACTATGCCTTTGGGGAACAGGGGCGCACCGTTCAGGTGCAGACTGAGGACCTTCTCAAGGAACCCTCCCAGGATGCAGTCTCCGCCATTTTCCACGTCTGCGCAGCGTTCAAGCCCCTGCTTCAGCCATGCGTCGGGTTGCTTCCGTCTACTGCACCAGGCGGACTCCTTGGACGTGCAGTCCTCGGTCCGAAGAACGGAGTGCGCAGCATCCAGCAGTCCCATCCTGTACCCGCGAACGCGCTCTACGGCGGGCTCTTCATTCACCGTTCCTCCTCCTCAATGCACGTCCTGATTCGGTCCCCGGCATATTGCCGCGTGACTTCACTACACAGCTGCTTGACCCGCTCCTCACTGGCCTCGTCATACGGAAAGAAGTCCTGGGACCTTGTCAACCAGTCGGTGAGTCTGTAGCGTCTCTCCTCCTCTGCTTGGTGGTAGAGAGGTGTATGCGGGTGCACGTGGGCGGGATTGCAGGTCACCTCATCGGGCTGAACCGAATTGAGCAGTTGCAGAGTCTCCTGCACGTTGTCGTCGGTCTCCCCGGGATAGCCGAACATCACCCATAGGCCAAGTCTGATGCCGGCCTTCTTCACGGCGCGACATACTGCGCCTATCCGCTCGTTGGTCACGCCGCCGTTCTTGCCCATCCTG
>VGIR01000095.1 GCA_016867815.1 candidate division WOR-3 bacterium
CAGCGTAGGAGTCGGTGCTGGGCGTGTAACTGTAGATGTCGGGTAGAGTCGTGGAGGTTCCGAAGCGACCGCCGAGGAAATAGACCTTGGCCGTGCCCGGGAAGTACTCGCCGTCGAAACGGCAGTAGGCGAACGACGACTGAGGTCCGTTCTGCCATGACTGGCCAGTCGCCATGCCGGCGAGTACGCAGCACAAAGATACGAGCACGAACTTGTTCATCCCTTGCCTCCTGAAGGTTGCCGTTCAGTCATCTATCGGGGCTCGCTCGCGCCGGCTGTGGGTGCAGACTGCCCAGCAAAAGCAGGGCAGCCACCGGCGCGGAACCTCGTAACCGCACTTGAGTTATACCATCCCACGTTCGGTTGTCAAGACGCGTCTGAGCTGCACCCGGCCGATGGCGGAAGTCAGAAACCGCAAGTGAATGCAGACGCGTCCGGTGCTTCTGACTTCGGATGTCTGCCTTCTGACGTCTGACTCTGGTCGCTCCAATCTCGCCTTGACTCTCGGTGCAGCGCCTCTACAATCTGACTCAAAGGAGCCACCCATGCCTCAGGAAGAAAACCGTCCAACGCCCCAGGGTCCGCCCGTCCAGATAGAAATCGGCGAAAAGGAATCCGAGGGCGTCTACTCGAATTTCGTACTCATCGCCCATTCGCCGTCGGAGTTCATCATCGACTTCGCGCGGATACTGCCTGGCCTGCCCAAAGCCAAGGTCTTCTCACGCATCGTGATGACACCGCAGCACTCGCTGCTGCTCCACAACGCGCTGGCCGACAACATCAAAAAGTACGAAGACCGCTTCGGGAAGATAAAGCTCCACGGCAAAGAAGAAGACATCGCCCGTAGCATGGGGTTCTGACCGCGCCCAGGGCGCGGGAAGTCCGAATTCCGAAGTCAGAATGACGAATTCCCGTGCTCCGGCTGACGGAGAGCGGCCTCCGCTTGCTCTGCCCAACCGCGAACTGATCGAGCGGCTGGGCGAGATCGCGAACCACCTCGGCACACGCTCCTTTCTTGTGGGCGGCCCGGTCCGGGACCTGCTGTTCGGCCGGACAAAGAAGGGAGTTCCTCGCAGAGGCACGAAGACACAAAGAGGTTCTGAGTCCGAGACCCTGGTGACTGGGTCTCCTGGTGGTGAGATTCCGACTTCGTCCGGCTTGCAGGATATCGATGTAGCAGTTGAGGAAGGGTGCCGTGAGTTCGGTGCCGCAGTCGCCAAGGAGTTCGGCGGCCGTCTTGTCTATCACAGCCGCTTCCTGACGGGAACGGTCCTGTTCGACCGGCCTCAAGCGTCAAGCGTCAAGCCTCAAGCAGTGGAGCACATCGACATCACGCAGACCCGGGCGGAGAGCTACGAGCGGCCGGCCGTGCTGCCCGCGGTGCGCCCCGCGAGCATCGTTGGTGACCTCGGCCGCCGCGACTTCACCATCAATGCGATGGCTCTGGAAATCACGCCCGGCGCGTTCGGCGAATTCATCGACCCCTTTGACGGCCGCGCCGACCTGGAACATCGCCGGGTGCGGACACTCCACGCTCGCAGCTTCAGCGACGACCCGACGCGCATCTTCCGCTGCCTCCGGTTCGCCGCCCGGCTGGGGTTCAAGATCGAACCGCAGACCGCTGACCTGATGCGCTCCGCCGTCGAACAACGCCTCCCCGCATTCCTCACCCCGGAACGGCTCCTCTACGAACTCCGGGCTATCTGCGCCGAGCCGCTGGTTCTGCCGATCGTCAAGTCGGTCATTCGCGAGCGCCTGCTCGAGGCCGCCTTGCGCTGGACGCCGCCGCGCGGGTTTGTCGACGGCCTGGAAAGGCTGGTTCGGAACCGCCTGCCGCCGGAGCTGCTCTTCATCTATTGGCTCAGCGTGCTGCCGGTCACAGAGCGGTTCCCGATCCGCAAGGAAGAGCGGGACGCCGCCGCAGCGGTGGCCGGGTTCGGGAAGCTCAGGCCCTGGCTCAGGCGCAAGCTGAAGCCGAGCGGCGTCTACAGGATACTGCGCTCCGTACCGGAGCCGGCGCTTGCCGTGCTCGCGCCCCTGGAAACCAGACCCGTGAGCACGAGCATCAGCGCCTTCCTCGATAACTACAGGCGGGTTGGCATCGCCGCAACCGGCGCCGACCTGCGCGCGGCCGGCCTGAAGCCGGGACCGGCGTACAGGGAGATTCTGGACCAGTTGCTTTTCGCCCGGCTCGACGGTAGAATCCGCTCCGTGACAGAAGAACGCGCGCTGCTGCAACGACTCGCTCATCCGAAGGTTGGCTGATGTTTGACATCCAGGGCCTCATCCTCTCCGCCCCGGCGATTCTCTTCGGCCTGACCATCCACGAGTTCAGCCACGGCTGGGCTGCCTGGAAACTCGGAGACCCGACCGCGAAGATGATGGGTCGGCTGACTCTCAATCCGATCAAGCACCTTGACCCGATCGGTACCATCGCGCTGTTCCTCTTCAGGTTCGGCTGGGCCAAGCCGGTGCCGATCGACCCGCGCAACTTCCGCCATCCGACCCGGGATATGGCCATCTCGTCCCTGGCCGGCCCGGCCGCGAATCTGCTCACCGCCGGCGTCTCCGGGATCATCCTGCGCGTGCTCGACCTGTTCCACGTCGGCGGCTTCGCCTCGATACTGACCGGCTATTTCGTGCTCTTCAACCTGATTCTCTGCTTCTTCAACCTGATACCGATACCACCGCTCGACGGCTCGCGCCTGCTCTACCATCTGCTGCCGCCGAACTTGGCCGCCGCGTTCGGCCGGCTCGAACGTTACGGTTTCATCATCCTCATCGGCATCATCTTCCTGGGCCAGCTCACCAACGTCAACCTGTTGTGGCTGTACATGTCCCCGCTGCTGAAGCTGTTCAGCCTGCTGTTTGTCGGGCGACAGATTGTCTGACGTGGCAGCGAAACGGACTGCCCGGAAAGGAACATCGAACCGAGGCGCGCGGGTGGCAATCATCCTCGCCGCGGCGATCGCAGTCCTCTTTACCTTCGCCAGCCTCTTCTTTCACTACTTCGTGAACCGGCCGGTCAGCACCAACTACTGCGGTCCGCTCGGGTACTGGCTGGCTAGCGGGCTTGACATTTTGTTCGGCTGGTTCAGCCTGATGGGACCGGTGCTGGTGGCGATGCTCGGTATCCTGTACCTGCGCCGGGGCAAATCGTGGCGTCCGTTCACCGGCACGCTGGTCTGGACTTTCTGCCTGTTCACGCTTGCCTCCCTCATGGCCTACCAGTTCCGCAGCCAGCACAACCTCGGCGGCGTGGTCGGCGGATGGTATGCTGGAGTGCTGCTGATGGGACTCGGGTTTGGCGCGTACGCGATTGCGGCGCTGGCCGTGCCCTGGGCGCTGAACATCTGGCTCCGGCGTCCGGTCAGGCCGGACCTGGCTCAATCCGGCTTCATCCTGCTGCTCGGCCTGTACCTTGACCTCTTCCTCTCCTACTTCGGCGGCCGCTGGTCACTCCCCGGCCCGCTGCCCAGGCCGGGCCGACTCGCTTGGGAACCGCTCTACCCTCTCGGAGGAAAAGCGGGCTTGGGAATCGTCCACGGTCTCCAGAAGCTCATCGGCCCGGTCGGGACTCTCATCCTGCTGGTCGGCACTTTCCTGATGGTACTCGCTCTGTTCACGAAGCTGCGAGTGCCGGAGCTCGGTTGGCTGCGCGCCATCGTCGCCGGGCTCTTCGCCCGCCCCAGGCATGAGCCCGAGGAGAAACCGTTGATCGCCGCTCCCAGCCTCGACCGAAAGGAAGCGGCCGCAAGCGAAGCCGCAATCATCAAGCCTCAAGCCCCGAGCCCCGGACAGCAGCCTGCAGGAAAACCGGTGTCGGACTCGTCCGACGATTCTGACCGGTCAGACGCAGACGAGGAACGGGAACCCGAGGACCGCGAATCGCCCGCCGTCTACCGCCAACCGGAAATCCCGCGAGAGGCCGCGCCCGTCCGTCGACACCAGCCGATGAAGTTCAACTTGAGCGACTTCCAGAAGCAGTTCCTTGATTCGCTGGACCAGCCGGGCGAGAAGGACCATGTATTCAAGGACCGGAAGGAATCCGAGGCCGAGGCGCTGGTCCTGATCGACAAGCTCAAGCAGTTCGGCATCGAGGGCCGCATATCGGACATTCAGTCAGGCCCGATGATTACGAGGTTCGAGATGGAACCCGCGCCGGGGGTGAAGATCCAGTCCATCTCCAGCCGGCAGGACGATATCTCGCTCGCGCTCGCCGCCGAGCGTATCCGCATCCTCGCGCCCATCCCGGGCAAGAACGCGGTCGGCATCGAGGTGCCGAACAAGGAGCGCCGCACCGTCTACCTGCGTGAGGTGCTGACCAGCGAACCGTTCCGCGACCAGAAGTCGCCGCTCGGGTTCGCCCTCGGCACAACCATCACCGGCGAGCCATACAGCGCCGACCTGCGCACCATGCCGCATATCCTCATTGCCGGCACCACGGGTTCGGGCAAGTCGGTCTGCATCAACTCGCTCATGGCGTCAATCATCTACCGGTCCGGACCCGACTACGTCCGTTTCCTGACCATCGACCCCAAGCAACTCGAACTGCCGGTCTACAACCCGATTCCGCACCTGCTCGGCACCACTACCATCGACCCGGACAAAGCGGTGCGGGAGCTCGGCCGGATAGTAGAGATCATGGAAGCTCGGTACGGCGAGTTCGCCAACCTCGGCGTGCGCGACATCGTCGGCTACAACGAACGGGCCGAACAGGAAGGGTTCGACCGTAAGCCCTACATCGTCGTGATAATCGACGAACTGGCCGACCTGATGCTCCGCGCGCCGAACGAAATCGAGATGCGTATCACCCGGCTCGCCCAGATGTCCCGGGCGGTCGGCATCCACCTCGTGCTCGCGACCCAGCGGCCATCGGTCGACGTTATCACCGGTCTCATCAAGGCCAACTTCCCCTGCCGGACCGCGTTCCAGGTCGCGTCCAAGACCGACTCACGCACGATTCTGGATATGAACGGAGCGGAGTCCCTGCTCGGCAAGGGTGACATGCTCTTCCTGCCGCCGGGCAAGGGCGAACCGACCCGGCTCCACGGCTCATTCGTCTCGGACCGGGCGGCTAAGCGCATCGTCGACCTCTGGGCGCGAACCTACCTGACTGAACTGCTCACCGGCCTGGTCGAGAACCCGGCCGAGTGCGCGCGCAAGATGATTGAGAGCGATGTCGTCGACGTGCTCTACGACAAGGAAAAGTCGGGAGTGCGCCGCAAGCTCGATGATATGCGGACGATTCTGCCCGAAGAAGTTGTTGACAACCTGATGGCCCGCAAATACTATGAAGCCCTGCCCGAGGAGAGCCCGCAGGTCAAAGCGGAGCGGAATCGGGCACAGGAAGAGGACCGCGAACGGGATGAGAAGTTCGTCGAGGCCGCGCAAATCGTGGTCCGACACAGAGAGGCATCCGTTTCAATGCTACAGCGACGTCTGGACATAGGCTGGGCCCGTGCGGGCCGGATAATTGACCAACTCGAACAGGTCGGCGTGGTCGGCCCCTACGTCGGGTCGAAGTCACGCAAAGTGCTGGTTGACAACGAGGCCGACCTCCAGAAGATGCTTGCCGGCGACAAGGTGCAGCCATCGTGATTGACCGCAAGACGGTCATCACCTGGGTCAACATGATCGCGGAACAGATCCCGTGCCGCACGTATGAAGAAGTGATGCACTTCATCAAGTCCAAACCCGAAGGCAAGATCGTCGCGGCCAAACCCGAGATAAGGATCGACGACCACTGGTTCAGCATCCGGCGCCACAACGATGCTGTGGGCGGGGAGGACATCCTCGAGATCTTCATCGGCAACCGCGAGTCCGAACCTGACTACATGGGCTACGACCGGATTGACCCGCGCTGGCACGACGCCGAGGGGCGGGACATGAAACGCTGGGAACTGAGCCGGGCCTACATGCACCCCAAGTACCGGGGACAGAATTACTCGCTGTTCATGGCCGAGATGGTGATGGCGCTCGCCCGCAAGAATCACGCCAAATCGGTCGTCGCCTATCCACGCCACGTCGCCATGCTTGTCACGCTCCTGAACTACGGGTACCGGACGATGGAAGGCAACTACGACGCCACACTCCATCGTATCCTGAAGCAGGGCAAGCACTGGTACAGCACCAACACCGCTCAGCGCCGCCTCTACTACGCGCAGGAATTCCGGCCGTTCATCCAGGACGGCAGCTTCATCATGGAAAAGCCGGTCTCCAGCCACGGCCTGTGGGATTTCCTGATGGAAAAGGTCTGAACCAGCCTAGTTAGGTGTTAGTAAGTTAGGAGTTAGGAGTCGAACTCCTAACTGCTAGCTGCTCTCTGCTAACTTCCTGAGCCGGCTGGCGCCGACGATCCCGGCTTCGATCCCAAGCTCGGAAAAGACTATGTCCAGATTCCGACCCGGCAAAGCCTGGGTTCGGCGGAACACCGATCTCCGCACCGCCTTCAGCAGGGGTCTGCCGATGCCACTCACGCCGCCGCCGATAACGATACGCTCCGGGTCCAGCAGCTCCACGGCGTTGGCGAGCGCCGTGCCCAGGTAGTCCCCGACTTCTTCAACCAGGGCCAGGGCCAGCCGGTCGCCGGCCCGCGCGGCCCGGCCGATCTCGCGCATCGTTATCCCCGCCGCATCCCCTTTGGCAAACTCGAACATCAGGCTTGGGCCTTCGGTCTTCATCCCCGGAAAGAGCGAGATCTGGTTCCTGTGGTCCTTGAGACGCTTCAGTTGCGCCCGCACCCGCTTCCGCGCCCGGTCCTCCACGTAGCGCGCCCCGACGTAACGCTCGACGCAGCCATTGTGACCGCAGGGACAAGGCAGCCCGTCCGCAAAGATGGCAGTGTGGCCGATCTCTCCGGCCGCGCCGTTGGCGCCGGTGAGAAGTCGGCCGTCCGCGACTATCCCGCCGCCGACTCCGGTGCCTAGCGTCACGCAGAGCAGGTGCCGGCAGCCATGGCCCGCTCCGTGCAGCGACTCGCCCAGAGCTACCGCGTTCGCGTCGTTGGTGCAGTACACCGGCAGACCGGTGATACCTTCGAGCGTCCGCTTCACCGGCGTACCGTTCCATCCCGGCAGATTCGGCGGCACGCGCACTATGCCGGCAGCGTGGTCGACCAGTCCCGCGATCCCGATACCGACCGAGGCGACCTTCCGTCGTTTCCGCAGTTCCTCGACCACCGCCCCTATCCGCTTCAGAGCCTGCGTCGGTCCGGACGCGGCACGTGTCAAGAGAACCCGCCGGGCTCTGACCCGGCCCACACCGTCAACCAGCCCGATCTTGATGTTGGTACCGCCGAGGTCGATGCCGATGTCGAATGAAGCTCTACGCATCACGCTCGATGCTTCACGCGGAAAACGGGGACTGTACCGCGCGTCCTAGCGCTTCGTGGGACTGTCCCCGTTTTCCGACCTCACACAACGTGCGTAGAGCTTACGAAGCGCCTGCTCGTACGCGGGGCTCAGCGTCACGTCGCGCCGAGCCATCACCTTGCGGGCATTGGAGAGGACGTGGCCGAGCGGCCAGCGGGCCTCGCTGCCCCAAGCAAATGCGGGTACCTCCTTGGGAGAGAGCCCGGGCTCGAACCAGTTGGCAAAGGTACCGACCCGTGTACCCGTGTTGAGCAACGTCCCAATGGCCGTCTTCGCGTGATCACCGATGAAGCAGCCGACCTTAAGCAGGTCGGTGTCAATCGTCTTCCCCTGCCAGCTCACCTGCACCGGCTGGTAGGCATTCTTCAGGTCCGAGTTGGTCGTCATCGCCCCAAGGTTCACCCACTCGCCGACAAAGGCGTGGCCGATGAAGCCCTCGTGGTGCTTGTTGGCGTGCCCCTGGAAGACGCTGGTCTCGACTTCACCGCCGATCCGGCAACGCGGCCCGAAGCTGCAGCCCGGCCGCACCTTGGCACCGTCAATCACCGTACCCGGACCGACATAGCAGGGCCCTTCGACAAAGCTGCCCGGGCGCACGACCGCGTCCATGTCAATGAACACCGGCCCGGTCTCCGTGCTGATGACCGTTTCCGGCCAGGCCCGGCTGCCCGGCTCCAAGTGCAGCTTCCTCCGGTCGCCAACCACCATCGCCCCTCGCTCGATTCTGCCGCGTCCGGACGCCTGCCTTCTGCCTTCCGACTTCTGCCTTCTGACTTCGGCTTCTTCCAGCAACTCCGCCGCGTTGTATTCCACCAGGTCCCACGGCCACTTCACCACCCGCGCCCTTACCTGCTCTTCAGCGAGGTCGGCACGCAGGCCGCGCACCGAGCTCAGCTCCGCCACGCACTCCGCGCACACGCGGAAGCCGACGACCTCGTCGCCGGCCATCAGCACCGATTCCGGCCCCTTGGCCGACACCGGCTCATCGAGGATAGCAGTTGCGGAGAGGAACAGCCGACCCTGCCGTGGATTCGTGTTCACTCGGCAGTTGTGGTGCGCCTCGGCGGCGATACCTGCAACTTCGTCGCGTACCCAGAGGAAGACCGGCTCATCCGGATACAGACGACGGTACTTCTCGAGCAGTGTGAAACGCCCGCAGCGCAGGTCAAAGGCGGGCCGCAAATCGCAAAGCGGCGACAGCCGCTCAAGGCCGTCGCCCTCATAGATGCAAATCACAAGTCTAGGATATTACTGGCCTGCCCCAAGTCAAGGCTGGTCCAACAGACCGCAAGCCTTGCCTTCACTTGCCCCTGATGTATTGGCAGTAGCCGAACGCTATCGGCCCTTCCTTCGTTGTCTCACAGGGGAAATCGGCGCACTCGAAGCACAGCCTCACGCCCTTCTTGAAGGCGCACGTCGCTATCTTGCAGAACTTGTTCTCCTTCGGGACACACCCCGCGTCGCCGCTGGGGCACGTCCCTTTCACCATCCTCGGGCATTTCTCGCAGGCAATGCCGCAAACCCCGATCTTCACAAGACCTCTTCGGACTTCACTTCCGGACCGGCGAGTTCCGCTCTGCGCTTCTCGACGTCGCCGGCGCCACCCCAGTAGGAGTAGTCCAGTCCCTTCACAACCGGACCGGTGCTGATGACACACGGAGTACCGCGTCGGTCGATCGCGTGGATGATTACCGGTCCGATGTAGCCGCCTCTGAGCGACCGCAGGTCACGTACGGCCTCGAGACACGCCTCGCGCACGCCGGCTCCAGCCTTCATGTACAGCACTACCGAACGCGCCGTGCAGGCGCGGATCGTCATCTCGCCCACGTGCGTGCAACCACAGGCCCCGTAGCGGTTGTCTGCGTACAAGCCGACGCCGATCACCGGTGAATCGCCCAACCTTCCCGGATAGCACTGCGCCCAGCCCGATGTGCTCGTGCCGGCAGCTATGTCACCGTTGCCGTCCAGGCCGAGGAACACGACAGTTCCGCCTGCCGTCTTCTCCCGGCTCGACTCCCAGGCAAGTCTCACGAGTTCCTCTCCGGACAGGTTGCACTCGACCCCCTCCCTTCTATTCCCTCCCCCTTGAGGGGGAGGGAAGGGTGAGGGTGGCGCGCACGACCCACCACCTTCGCGAAACTCAGCAGCAGACGAATGCTCCTTCATCCAGCGCTCGTACCGGGCCCGCGCCTCCTCGGTGAACATCTCGGCCCGCTGCGCCCCGATCTCGCGTGCGAACCGCTCCGCACCCTCGCTCACCAGCATCACGTGCGGAAGTCGCTCCATCACCTCCCTCGCCACCGACACGGCGTGCAGGAAGTACCGCAGGTTGCCGACCGCTCCGGTCCGGCCGGTCGCCCCGTCCATCACCGCCGCATCGCAGCTCACCACACCCAGCAGGTCAGGAGCTCCGCCCCGGCCGACCGAATCGATGCTCGTGTCCGCTTCCACCACGCGGATTCCCGCCTCGACCGCGTCCAGCGCCGACCCGCCGCGCTCCAGCACCTCCCGCGCCGCCTTCATCCCCACCCCACCCTCGCAATTGGCAAGGATCGTCATCTAGAGTCTGCTCCTCTTCTCGCTTCGCACCCGATAGAGCCGCTCGGTGAAGCCGCCCTCACGTTCAAAGGCAGACGCCTGCGCCCCGAGTTGTCGATCCAGCAGGTGGCAGCAGACGTTCAGCAGCGACAGGGCTCCATTGGCCGCGAGCTCGGCTGACCGCCACTGCCCCCACGGACAATCACGGACTTTCCGGTTGTCCGTACCGGTCCATGCCCGTATGTGCTTGTCCGTGTCAATTCGCTCTGCACCCACTCCGCAAACTCCTCCATCGTCGCAACCCGCCTCGCCCTGAACCGCTTGAGCGCCGGGTGCTCCGGCTCCCACTACCCCAGTCCTCTCTGCCTCAAGTAGTCCTCGTAGTCCAGCCGCAGCTCCTCAAGGCTGGCCCGCGCCACGTTCGTCAGCTTCAATTCAGTCTTCCTGGATGTGCCCGAAGCAAGGCTGCCTTCGGCAATGTTCTGCACTCCGGACCTTGCCGCCTGCACCATCTGGTCGTGCGTCCGCGAGCGCCTGTCGACGTACCGGTCGCAGAACCTGACCGTCACATCGTACACAAGCTGCGCTACCTGAAAGCTCCGGAGCTTCCGATACCCTCCGTGCTTCGGTATCAGCGGTTCGCCGGTCATCGGCTGCTCTTGATACGCATCGTCCCTGTTCGTCCGTGAGTGCTATAGGATTTGGTGGTGTGGCGAGCGTATTTGTTGACAAAAAGCTGTCTCGCCTTCGAATGGTAGTGAGTTATAGTCCGTTAAGACCTACCACCGAGAGGAGACAGCTATGAACACCAA
>VGIR01000096.1 GCA_016867815.1 candidate division WOR-3 bacterium
GCTGACGACCGGGCGGTTGTAGTCCGGGTACGCGAAGGTCAGCGCGAACGCGGCGCATACGAAAAGCAGGATTCTCAGACGCATGTGTTTGCCTCCAGGCAGTGTTTTCTGTTGGTTGAATCGGGAACCCAAGTCAAGGGCTCTGCCACAATTCATCATAGGAGAAGCGGCGCCGGAGTCAAACCGGCGCGGCGGTCAGCAGGTGAGGCGTTCGGCGGCGAGCACGAGCTGCTCGGGCAGTCCTCTCAGGTTCGGCACTTCCCACTTCTGGCGGACGTCGCCGATTTCCTCGAGCGCCAGGACGCGAAACCCGGCAGCGGCAAGTGCGCAGAAATGGTCGGAGACGGTCCAGCTGAAGTCGAACTTGCCGAGGCTCACGCCGGGCGCGTTCGGGTCAGGGATGAGCTCATCATCTTCCCGGCGCCGGCGCCGGTCGAAGTACGAGCAATCGGCACGCGGGTGGCCGGGTTCCTGCTTCCAGATGCGGCGCACCGGGTGGTATTCGTTGATGATGAAACGGCTGCCCGGGCTGAGGACGCGATGGACCTCGGCATAGAACCGGTCGATGTCAGAAATCTGGCGTGTTGCCTGGGCAGCGTATGCGAGCTCGAACGACTCACCGCTGATTGCCGCCATGTCGCAGAGCTCTGTCTGAACGAAGTTCAGTTCCACGCCAATGATGCGGGCCCGGATCATCAGCATGTCGAGCATGCTCTGGCTGGGGTCCGCAACCGTGATCCTTGCGCCCATCGCCGCCAGCGCCAGCGGCGCCATGCCGTCGCTGACGCCGAGGGCGCAGACAGTCAGGCCGGCGGCCGTGCCGATCAGCTCCTGCTCGACTAGGTTGAGTGCGAGGGCCGGCATGGTCGCGACGCGGCGCCAAGGCTCCTTGTCGTCGGGGTCACGACCCCAGGTTTGCGCTACCGGCACCCAGTCACGGCGCCGGGCCAGCTTCTCTTCGGCCACGGGAATCAGCGTCCCGGGTTGTAGGCGGTCAGTTCCATCGTATCGGTACCGGTCACGCGCCTGACCAGCCCAACACCCGGGGCGAGCCATTCATCGTAGTCGGCAGTGAATGAAAGCTCGGCGGCCTCGACTCTCCGGTGGATCTCAATCCGGTAGCACTGCAGGAACGTGCCGGCCGGGGTGGATACGTCCTCGATCGCCGCGACCCGGCCCAAGGTGCTGTCTTTGACAAGCACCGTGTCGGTCCCCTGCAGGACGACTGCTGCCTGGAAAGAATCGGACCAGGTCGCGCCTTCCACCAGCGGCAGGGCATAGGCGAGCCGGTAACGTTGCTCAAGCACGTAGTCCTGGCCGCCGCGATTGACCACGAGCTTGGTGAACTGCTGTACCTCGGTCACCTGCTTCGTCCAGTACTCCGGCGCGTAGTCACGAAGCACCACGACGCAGCCGCGGCCGTCTATCGCGCTGTCGCCAACGACCGAGTCGATGGCCGTGTTGCCGGCAACGTCGTAGGTCCAGCGGCTGCCGGGCACGAGCGGGAAGTAATCGGACTTCGCCCGGTAGAGCGTCATGTCGTCGCAACCGGAGAGCAGCGCACCGACGGCAATGACGACGAGGAGGCGGCGACACGCGTCAGAACACATAGGCGACTCCTCCTTTGATTCCGATCAGGTAGGTGACAGAGACGGTGCGGGAGCTGCCGGCGGGCCGCGACTCGCCGAACAGGAAGTTGTCAAGGCCAAGTGACAACCGGCTGTGGCCCTGGCGTTGGAAGAAACCCAGGCCGACAATCCCGAAAGGTGACCTGCCCGCCTCGCGGGCAGAACCAACCGCACGGCTTAGCAGCCCGAGCCCGGCCGAAGCCGAGGCCTCGAATCCCCAGTAGGAAGTCGTTCCCGCAGCCGGGCGGCCCACTGCGAACTCGTGGCCGTACCCGAACGACAACCGGTTGATGTCGAATCGGTAGGGGCTGGTCTGTTTCGCCTGCAGGCCGGTGTAGCCGTACTCCAGCATGAGGCGTTCCGCCGCGGTCGCGTAGCTGAGGCTGATGCCGAAGAGGGCTGCGGCGTCGTGGGTGTTTTCGAGTCCGGAAGACGGGAACGTCACTCCGATGTGGCCGCCGGCTTCAAAACCACCGGTAACCAGCACGGACACAAGCAAAAGGGGCAGCATGAAGAGAATGTAGGCGGTTGCCGCGCAGAGTCAAGGATGGCAAGGGGTAGAGGCTAGGGATCAGGGAGGAGGGATTGCGGGCTATCGACCAGGGACTTCCATCATGCGGTCAAGCGCGCGGCGCGCGCGGCCGGCGGCTTCCGCGGACACGTCGATCTCCGGCATCGCGCCTTCCAGTGCGGCCTGGACATCTTCCAGCCGGGTCAGCTTCATGTTCCTGCAGAGCGCGGACCGGCGCAGGGGCCAGCACCTGACCTGCGGCAGATCGCGACGGACCCGGTCGCACATGCCGGCTTCGGTACCGAGCACGATTGCTCCATGCTCCCGCGCCAAACGGACCATGCCCGAGGTCGAGGCAGCCGCGTCGGCCGCGTCAATTGCCTCGAGCGGGCATTCGGGGTGAACGACGACGAAGGCGTCGGGATGTTCCTTGCGGGCTCGTTCCACATCGGCTGCCCGGAAGGAGGCGTGCACATAGCAGAATCCCTCCCAGGGAATGATCCCGGCGGGCGAGAGTCGGGAGTCAGGAATCGGGAGTCGGGAATCGAGCAGGGGACGTCCGGCCTCGCGGGCGACGTAGGCGGCAAGATGGCGGTCAGGAACGAAGAGGATGCGCTGGTCGGCGGGCAGGGATTTCACGACCCTGACCGCGTTGGCCGACGTGCAGCAGATGTCGGATTCAGCCTTGACTTCGGCCGGGGTGTTGACGTAAGCGACAGTGGTCACATCACCCAGTTCGCTCTTCCGCGCACGCAGCGCCTCGGCCGTGACCATGTCCGCCATCTGGCAGCCTGCGTCCGGGGCGGCCAGAACCACCCGGGTTTCGGGATTGACCAGCTTCGCCGTCTCAGCCATGAAGCGGACGCCGCAGAAGACGATCAGCCGGGATCTCACCGTCCGCGCCTGCCGGGCGAGTTCCAGCGAGTCGCCGATGAAGTCGGCGACGTCGTAGATGTCCGGAACCTGGTAATTGTGGGCGAGGATAACGGCGCCGGCAGCGGATTTCAGATTGCGGATTGCGGATTTCAGATTAGCGGAGTCGGATGGCGAGTTCATCGACGCGGGCCGGGACGGCGCCAGCGACCACGACCGGCGTGAGTGGAGCGAAGGTTCGGGCGGGGAGCCGGTGGTGACGGACGACGCGGCGGCGGAGTCCAGACCGAATTCTCGTCGATGATGTGAACGACCTCGATGTCCTGTTTGGCCAGGTGCTCGGCGATTGACAGGCGGTGGCAGTTCTCCGGCGTCCGCTCGGCGCAGAGGACGCAGCACGCCCGCTTGGCGGCTTTGCTGCGAATGATGTCTATGCCCCGCTTGAACTCATCGCTGTCCGTCCATTGTCCGCGGCCGTCGTCGCATGGCCCGCCCAGCTCGTTGCCCATGAAGATGTAGTCGATACCCTGGCCGGCAGCCAGAGCCTGCAGTCCGTCGCGGCGGAAGTAGTCCTCGCGCGACTCCGGAGTGCGGCGGACGTCGAAGAGCACCTCGATCCCGTACTTCACGAGCAGCCGGGCAAAGTCGAAGTGGGTCCGGTGGTCCGTGCCGATGGTAAAGACTTTCATTGGCGCTGGTTTGTCAGTCGGCGACCTCCAATCCTAGACCAGGAACGGAGACAAGTAAAGTGCGGCGCTAGCCATTCGGTGCCGGGTCAGGTTCGCGCAGTTCCAGCCGGATGGTGCCGAACTCGGCCTGCTGGTGGACGCGCAGTTCTCCGAGTCTGACCAGCTCGAGCACGGCGATGAAGAGGACTATGACCTCGGCTACCGTGGTGCCGGTAACGACCTCCTCGAAGTCAACGGACCGCCGCTCCCGCATGACGCGGCGCAGGTCGGCGATCTTGTCTTCCAGCCGCACTTTGGGTGGCGCAATCTGGGCCACGCGTTCCGGCGACAGCTTGGCCAGGACCCGCTTGAGCGCGGCGGCGAGGGCGACGACGTCCTCGCTTTCGGCCTGTCTGGCGCGCGGCGACTCGCCCGCGCGCGGGTAGAGGAGACGCCGCTCCGATTCCTTGTCGGAGAGCATCCGGGCAACCTGCTGGTAGCGGCGGAACTCGTCCATTATCTGTTCGAGGCTGACGGTCGGCGTGGACAGGTCCTCTTCCGGGCCACGCGGGAGCAGGGCGCGCGTCTTCAACCGCAGCAGGACGGCAGCCATGATGAGAAAGTCCGAGGTCGATCCCATGTCCAGCGCGGTGGCCTGGCGAACCACCCCGAGAAAGTCATCAGTCAAGCGGCCCACCGGTACGTCGGCGACATCCAGCTCGTTCTTCCTGACGAGGTAGAGCAGCAACTCAACCGGGCCTTCGAACAGGTCGAGCCGGACGTCAGGAATCGGGGCAGGGGAAGGGACTTCGGCTGAACTGGTCTCGGGGTGCTGCGGTTCCGGGGAGGGGGTCAGAGGGCTCTGCCCGCTGGTTTCCGGCGTCATAGCTGGACGACCTGGTACTCCCGGGTACCAAGTCCCTGCCTGGCCGCGGTCTCGAGGAGCAGTTCCGGTTTGAGTTGGGGCCAGACCGGCCTGAGTTTGGCAGAGACGCGGTCCCAGGCGGCCTGTTCGCAGGCTACCGGGTCGAGGGAACCGAACAGACCGACGTCGGGAGTGACCGGCTTCTCGGTGCGAGTCATGCAGTCGCAGTTGGGAGTGATGTTGAGACAGAAGTTGAAGTGGATGAGCTCGCGCCCCAGCAGCACCGCCCGGGCGTATTCGACCATCTTGAGCTGAACGGTCTCCGAGCCGGCGTCCCAGTCGAACTTCACGGCGTTCCGCTTGCAGATGGCCAGGCAGCCGCCGCAACCGGTGCAGCCGAAACCGATCCGGGCCACGTACTGGACGAAGTTGATGGCATCTGCGGGGCAGTAGTCAACGCAGTCGCCGCAACTGTTGCACTTCTCGGCGTCAATCCACGGCTTGGACTGGGAGTGCATCTCGAGCTTGCCGGCCTTGGCCGCCAGGCCCATGGCGAGGTTCTTGATGACCCCGCCGAACCCGGCAACCATGTGCCCCTTGAAGTGGGCGAGGTTGATGATGTAGCGAATCCGGCGCAGGCCCTGGGCGAGGCGCGCGACCGGGACCAAGGCGGAGTCGAGCGGCACCGCGTAGGACTTCTCGCCGTGCCGGCCGTCGAGGATCTCGAGCGGTGCGAGGACGTTGTCAATCGTGAATCCGTGCTCACGGGCAAGCTGCAGGTGTTCGGTGGCCTGCTGCCGGCGGCCGCGGTAGAGGGCGGTGGTTTCGATGACGACCGGCTGAAGATTGTAGTAGCTGGTCGCAATTGCGGCTGCCCGCACGAACTCGGGGCGCAGGTGGTTCCGGTTGCCCTGTTCGCCGAAGTGGACTTTGATGCCGACCCGCTTCTTGGGCCGCAGGCGGTTGAAGTAGCCGGTCGCTTCGAGGATCGCTCCGACGCCCGCGGTCGCGCGCTCCGGCGGAACGAAGTAGACGACGGCGGGGTTCACTGCCAGACTCCCGCGACGCGCACGCCGCAGAACGGGCACTTGCCGTCTTTAACCCGGTTCTCGACTACCGAGTAGCCGCTGCGCCGGACCAGGGTCCGGCCGCAGGCGGGGCAGCACGTGTTCTCGGCCTGGTGGCCGGGGACGTTGCCGACATAGGTGAACTGGAGGTGCTCGGAACGGGCGATGGCGACGGCGCCTTCGAGGGTGGCGGTCGGCGTTGGTGGCGAGTTCTGGAGCCGGTAGTCGGGATGGAACCGGGTGAAATGGACCGGGACCGTGTCGCCGACGTTCTCCCTGATCCAGCGGCACATCTTCCGAATCGTCGCGGTGTCGTCGTTCAGGGCCGGGACGACGAGGTTCACGAGTTCCAGGTGCGTGCCGCTCTGCGCCACCGTCCGGCAGGCTTCGAGCACGGGTTCGAGAGTCGAGCCGCAGACGTTGCGGTAGAACTCGGGCGTGAAGCCCTTCAGGTCGATCTTGATGGCGTCGACCGCCGAGCAGAGCTCTCTGAGCGGCTCCGGGTTGACGTAGGCGCCGGTGACCACGGCCGTGCGGATGCCTTGCGCCCGGGCCAGACGGGCGATGTCCATCACGTACTCGTAGAAGACGACGGGCTCCGTGTAGGTGAAGCAGATGATGGGTGCCTTCTCTTTGACGGCCAGGGCGACTACTTCAGCCGGGGAGAGGTCGTGATTCTGCACCTCTTCCGGCCGGGCCTGCGACAGCTCCCAGTTCTGGCAGTACTTGCACGACTGGTTGCAGCCGGCAGTGGCGATGGTGAGGCGCTGGCGGCCGGGGAGAAAATGAAAGAACGGCGCCTTCTCAATCGGCTCCTTGCCGACCGAGCAGGGGCGGCCGTAGACGACAGAGTAGAGCCGGCCGTCGCGGTTCTCCCTGACCCGGCAGGCGCCGCGCCCGCCCGGTTGAATGACGCACCGGCGCGGGCAGAGGTCGCAGGCAACCAGCTTGTTGTCCAGTCGGCGGTAGTATTCTGCCTCACGGGTGGGGGATGACGAAGCACGCGTGCCGGGCGCACTCGCGTTCAGCAGCAGCGCCGCGAGCACGAACAGGGCGGCCGACTTGACCATCAATCGAACGCGAGCAGGTGCACCAGGAATCCGACCACGGCCCCCAACAGGAAGAGCCCGCCGATGGAGCCGCAGGCAATGAGCTTGGCTTCGGTAGGCGCGTTCAGCACCCGGCCGTAGTCAATGGTCATTTCCGTCAGCATGCCGCCTTGGACCCGGACCGAGGCGGTGCCGGCGTTGACCGCGGCCAGTCGCCAAAGCGAAGAGAGCTTGGCGCCAAGTTTGCCCTCGCGGATGCGCCAGTAGACATTCTCGAGGCTGTCGTTCGAGATGATCGACACCGAGTGCTCGCCGGGCGGCACGCGGTGCATCTCCACCGGCGTCCGGCCCAGGTATTCGCCGTCAAGGTAGACCGCGATGCCGGCCGAGTTCGACCTTACGGTCAGATAGCCGGAATCGGCCGGGGAGAGGCCGGACAGAAGCAACAGCATGTATAGGGGTAGCACGTTCAACAATAGCCGATTGGCATTGCCAAGTCAATCCGGCTTCGGAGTCGGGATAGGAGCTAACCACCAAGGCACAAAGACACCAGGTTGATGGGCAGCAGACGAATTCAGAAGTCAGAACACAGATATCAGAATGCCGAAGTCACGAATCGAACGATCCGTGTTCATCCGTACTACAAGCGTGCAAGATCGTCGTTTCCGCGAAGCTGTCATTCCGAGGAGCGGAGCGACGAGGAATCTCGTCTGCGACCATCCCAGGGCGAGATTCCTAACTTCGTTCGGAATGACAGTCGGTCGGGCATTTTGACTCTTGGCTTTTGCCCTTTGACCTTTGACTTGCGCGTCCGACGCGCGCTGTGTCTATCCGTGGTTCCCTTGGTGTCTTGGTGTCTTTGTGGTAAGGCCTTGCTTCGGTGCCGGAACGGCTACTTCTGCGTGCGGACGCGCGCCAGAATCCAGTCGCCCATCACCTTTAGCGCGGTGGGGGAGATGGTCTCTTCTATCTTCGCGTACTCGCTCACCCCGCCGGTGGTCGCGGTCTGGAACAGGTGGTTCAATCCCGGCAATTCCTTTGTCAGATAGTCCTTGTTGCCGCCGGCTTTGAGCGCGGCGTCGATGGCCGCGAGGTTCTCTTTGGGCGCGACCTGCACGTCCTTCTCGCCGACAATGGCCAGCACCGGCTGACGCAGCTTGGTCAGCGCCGGGCGGGGATCGTAGTTCAGGAAGTAGTGGAACCAGGGCGTGAGCACGGCCTTGATCTGCTGCTCGACTGCCTGGTTCGAGGTGTCGGACGAGTTGATGGCGTGGCTGTCGGCCGGGCTGAGTTGCGATATCGCTTCTTTGAGCAACGGTTTGAGCCTCGCCGCCCGGCCCGCGCTGTCCAGGTTGGACTTGGCGAGGTCGAGCAGGGCGCGCTGGGCAACCGCGCTCTTCGCCAGAGTCGATTCGGACGCGCCTTCGGCCTTCGCCACGAGTCGTGACTGCAGCATCAGGACCGAGTCACCCGGTATGCCGGTCCCGGCCATCAGCACGACATAGGCCACGTCCGGGGCCAGGTTGGCCACCATCGGCGCGATCACGCCGCCCTCGCTGTGCCCGATGAGACCGATGCGCTTCGGGTCGATCTCCTTGCGGGTCCTCAGATACTCGAACGCTGCCAGTGCGTCGGTGGCGAAGTCGGCAGTGGTGGCGGCCTTGCTGTCCCCGCCGGACTTGCCGACCCCGCGGTCATCGCAGCGCAGCACCGCGATTCCCTGCCGGGTCAGGTAGTCGGACAGGACCAGGAACGGCTTGTGGCCGAAGACCTCTTCATCTCGGCTCTGCGGGCCGGAGCCGGTGATGAGCACGGCGGCGGCAAACGGGCCGCCCGTTTCCGGCAGGGTCAGAGTCCCGGCGAGCGTGATACCCGCGGTCTGGTTCTCCAAGGTCACTTCCTCATCCTTGTACGGGTACGGCCGCTTCGGCTCCTGCGGCCGGAGCGCCGCCGCGACCTTCTCAATCCGCTTGAGCACCAGCGGCAGGGACATGCCTCCCTGGTTCCATTTCCCCTCGATCGTGCTGTCGTTCTTCAGCATCCCTTCGAACCCGCCGGCGATGGACTTCACGGCCAGCGTCAGCTTGCCGTTGCCGAACGAACACTCGTCGACCGCAATACCGGTCGCGCCCTGGTCCGGACTGTCCAGGGTCGCGCTCAGCTTGCCGTCGGCAGCCTGGTTGACGTGGAACACGATGCGGAGTTCGGTCCCCTGCACCTTCAGCGTGCCCTGCCACAGGCCGGCAACGCCTTTGGCAGCAGTGGGCTTGCAGCCGGAAGCAAACAGGAGCAGAAGGGCGACGGGCAGAACGAGTCCTGCGAACCGTTTCAGCATGGACAAAGGGCCTCCTTGGTCAGAACCTGAAGTTCAGCAGCCTGAAATCATACGCGACCGCAGTCGCCTCGTCCGACTCCAGCGCGACCCCGATGCGCGGCGGAAGCAGACGGCCAGCGGACTGGCTATCGCCTCCCCGGCAGCCGCAGGGAGGTGAGAGATTGTAGCCGACGACCGCGCCGACCGTCGGTGCGGCGAAGGCCGGGATAAGCAGCAGCGCTCCGGACCTGCCGTTGCCCTCCATCGCGTCGGCGACGACAACCAGCAGAAGGCTCAGCGGCAAGGCGGCTGCAGAGCCGAGGATCGCGCCCGACGCGACGTGGTCCTGTCGGGCGAGGTCTCCGATCAGCATCGTCCCCAGAGCCGACCCGGCCGCCTGTCCGACCGCCGCGCCGGTTAGTCCGGCAAGGCCCGGCACCGTCAGTTTGCCGGACAGGTCATAAGGTTCGCCTGCTACGCGAATCGCCGCGTAGCCCAGTCCGACGCTCAGCAGCCCGCCCGTCACCACCGCGCCGATGACCTCGCCTGCCAGGACATCGGGACTGGCCCCATCCCCGGCATCGGGCAAGAGCACGGCTTCTGACTGTGCCGGACTGCGAGACACTAACAGCAGAAGCAGAATCAGCGCGATGCGGAACAGATGAATCGGCGCGTATCTCATTTTTGGCAGACCAAGTATCGCTGTCAGCGTCCGACTGTCAACAACCCCAGCCGTTCCGCCAAATGTCGGCATCTGCTCCGCCTATCGGCAATCGAAAACCGCAAGCCCAAAGTGACTTGGGCCGTGTCATCTGCTGTTCCTGAAACTCGTTCGGTCGGAAGGGTGCGCGCCGTGCGTTACTCGCGGTCGGAGGACTTGTCGGCGTCGTGAACCAACACCGGCGACGCCTCGGACTCCGGGTAGGCGCCGCCCACTTCGTCCCAGAACCGGCGCGACGCCCTGCGGAAGTAGGCCAGAAGCGCCTCCGGCGAAGCCCCCTTTGTGTCTTCCATGACGCGCTCCTGCAGGCGGTCTTTCATATCCAGCGTGTGCAATCCGGGCTCGACGGGGAACCGCTTCCACAGTGTACTACTCATCGAAACTCACCTCCTTCGGACTCACTATCGTGAGCAGCCCGTAGCCGTTCAAGAGGTTCACCTGGTTGTAGCCCTTGATCTTATCCAGCTTGACTATGTGCCTGAAGTTCCACGACACGATGGCGTCGGCTCTCGCCACGGTTGCGGAGGCCACATGGCGGCAGTCTTCAAGCCATGCCTCCGGCACGACACCGCGTGCCACGTACTCGCGCGCCAGAGCTTCCACTTCCGGTGAGAAGGCGATTCGTTCTCGGGCTTCGTGCGGCAGCTCCGCGAACAACAGGCGTACCGCATCGGGCGCGCCGAGCAACTAAGCCTCAACTACCTCGGAAAACAAGAGGCGCGCCTTCCCGGACATGACTGCGTCTATGACGCGACGTGAATCCTCAGCGAACTCAGCATCAAGACACCCGCCGAACACGGATGTGTCCAGGTACAATCTCCAAGAGGGTCTCGTCATCGCTTCACCGCCATGTCTTTACTATAC
>VGIR01000097.1 GCA_016867815.1 candidate division WOR-3 bacterium
CCTGCCTGGGCCGCATAGCATAGGGCGGACTCGCGTCAATCGCAGACAGTCGCGAACGACAATACCCTATGACCATCTCCAGAGGGTTTCTGGACAAGCTCGGTGTCCCTCTTCACCCTCGAAAGTCGGGGAGTCGGATTCGGACCGGGCTGGGCTGGAGCGTCAGTCTCTGGGTCGCGACGCGTCTCGGGCCGCGGGTGCAGCGAGTGATGCGATTTCCCTTCGGACCTCCGCTGCCCGCTTATCTTTGTGCTGCAGCCACTCTTCACCGGAGAGGCCGAGACGTTTGCGCTCCGCTTCCGACTCCCGGCGGATCTTATGCAACCAGTCCATCCAATCCAAACCGTCAATCTTCATATTCAAGCACCTCCTCCGGTGTCTTGATGCGCAGTACGCCGTAGCCCTCGCGCAGGTTCACAGCGCCGATTCCTCGCTCGGCTCGCTCATTGGCGATGTGCCGCAGGTTCAGGGATACGAGTACATCTGCCTTCCCGGCGGTGGCGTAGGCAACATGACGGGCATCATCATAACAGTCCTCTGGGATGACGCCGCTTTCGATGTACGCCTTCGCGAGCCTCTCGACCTCCTCTTTTCCGGCGTCGATCGTCCCCACGCTCTCAAGCAGGACGAGGAGCCTCTGCCTGAGCGGCTCGGGGGAACGGTCGACCTCGTCAAGGGTGACTGACGATGTTACGGCATTGAGGATACCGAGGCGAACCTGGTCTAGCAGGGTAGTTACGGCCTCACGCCGGAGCAGGTTACGAGGCTCGTCGTCGAGGCAGAAGCCGAAGATCGACGTCTCCAGATACAGCAACGGCCGATGGGGCATTGGGTCAGGATACCCGGACGTGGCTGAGTGTCAACTGACATCCGCCGTCCGGACAACTGCGCACCGCTGCCTTCCTAACTGCTAACTCGCTGCCGCTTGAGCTTGCGCTTGCGCTTGGGCTAGCTTGAAGCTCGCGGCTGGCGGCTGCGACGGAGTCACACTTCGCTGACGCGCTTCGGATTGAGTTAAGTATCGTGTCCCCGTTTCTCCCCCGGCGAGTTTCATCCCAACGGGGTGACAGGTGCACGTGCGACGACCAGAGGAAGTCGCGTACGCCGCCTTGAGGGGCGGAAGCCCCTAAGGTGCGGGGCTTGGGGTGAAACTGGCTTGCGGCTTGAAGCTGGCGGCTGTGACGGTATCACACTACCTTGCCGCGGTTCGGACTGGAACTTGGAGAATGTCCTGTCTTTTCGCCTCGTGCGGACTACCGGCCAAAGACGATCACGTTGTCTTCGTGCAGGCCGCACAAATACACACGTGACCCGTCAGGCGTGGCCGCCATGTAGCACGCCCCGCTGAAGTAGCCGGTTGACCAGACGACTTCTCTCGTTTCAGTCGAGATGACGCCGATCTTCCCGCTGTCGTGCGCAGCATAGTATATGTAGTTGCCACCGGGAAGCGTCATTACGACACACGGGCGACCGTTGATCGGGATAGAAGCGACGACCGAGTCACTCCTAGTGCTAACGATGTCGACGTAGTCCTGCGTCCCGCCGTAGCACGCAACGTAGAAGTAGGCTCCGTCCGGAGTCATGCAGATTCCCTCCGGCCCGTCATGGACTGTGACATACCCGATGACCGTGTTGTCGGAGGTCCGGATCTTCGCCAGCCGGTCCGAACCCGAACAGCTCACATAGATGTGAGTCTCTTCCTTGTTCAGGGCAAGGCACCACGGCGCGGCGGCTACCGGCACCGTGGCGACGACCTCGTTGTCGTCGGTGCGGATGACCGATACAACGTTACCGGCATGATTGGACACATACACGTACTCGCTGTTGGACAGGGCTTCGCAGTGGACCGGGTCCTCGGATACCGGAATGGTAGCGACGACTGTGTTGTCGGACAGCCTGATAACGCTGACATTGCGGTCACTGATGTTCGGTACGTAGGCGTACTCGCCGTTCGGGAGAATACAGACATCGTAGGCTCCGCCGCCGACCGTGACCGAGCCGACGAGGGAGTTGTCGGAAGTCCGGTAGACCTTGACGAGCCTTTGCCCGCGACAGGCAACGTACAGGTACCGGCCGTCCGGCGTCACGTCGATGCCGACCGGGCCGGATCCTGACCCGGTGCTGATGGTAGCGATGACCGAGTCCGGATAGCCCGACTGCCGTGACCCGATGAGGATGAGGTGGTATGGCGACCACTCCGACTGCCTGCCGAGGACGTTCTCGGCCCGGACGCGCACCTGGTAGACCCCGGCTGCCCGCCAGGCATGGGACAGGGTTACCGGCATCCCGCTCGGCGCGTACCCGCTCCACTCCATCTGCCCGCGCACTCCCCAGTCAAACTGGTACCTTAGCGGCAGATTCTGCCGGTCGTAGGTCTTCGCTGTAAAAGCGTACGATTCTCCCACGTCGCCGGCGCGGGGGCCGGACGGCGCATCTGGCGTCTCGGGTGGCGCGATACCGCAGCCCGAAACGAGGACGGCGCTGCAGAGCACAGCAATCAGGCTCAGGCGTTCAAGCATTGCTACCTCCTCGAATGCTTCAGTCTATAACTCAGTTCGTGACTGTCAACAGTCTACAGCGCAAATGTCGTCAAGTCAGGTCAACCGGCTGGAAGGAGTCCGCTGGCCTATGCTAGCTGGACCGAGCTTGCGTTCGGGCTGTCGTGATGTTCGTGCTTGAGTTTGTGCTTGCGCTAGCTCGACGCTTGCGGCGAGTTTCACCCCAACGGGGTGACAGGTGCACGTGCGACGACCAAAGGAAGTCGCGTACACCGCCTTGAGGGGCGGAAGCCCCTAAGGTGCGGGGCTTGGGGTGAAACTGGCTTGGGGCTTGAAGTCCGCGGGCTGCGCCCGCGTCAATCTGCATTGCCTCGTGGGAACTTCCCGAAGTAGGGTGACTGGCGCTGGTTCACTGTTGCCGAATAGGTGACGTCCCTATTTCCCCTGTTCGATGAGGTCCAGGTAATCCACTGCGAACAGGTAGAGGATCTTTCCCCCGGAACGGTCGTCGCCACGCAGATGCATCTTGGGATTTGCGCCCTTCAACACCGCCGAGAGAACGTGTGTGCCGGGTCCGAAGGTATGGATGCCCAGGTCCATCGGCCCGGAGACGATCGCCCTGTCGGCGTAGAAGTCAATAGGCTTGCCGACCTTCTTGCCGTCGATCAACAACTGGACGATACCGTAGTCGTGCGACTTGCAGAACTGCGCGGTCACGCGGTATCGCCCGGGCGTGACGGGCAGGTGCAAGTCCAACCGGTCGCCGGGGTGCGCGCCCCACCACCATGACTGGCGGCCGCCGCTCCATTGGCCGCCGAACGTATAGGGTTGAACCTCGTATGTCCCGGCGGTGATGTTCTTCAGCTTCAAGTTCTCACCCTCGAAACGAGTGACGCCTTTGGGCAACTCAGGCGCCGGAGGAGGGGGCACAGGCGGCCGGGGTCTTCCCTGCGGCCTCGGTCCGACGATCCGGACCTCGCCGGTGCGGGTGATGAGGCCGGTCCTGGGGTTCACCACGCGGGCCATGAGCTTCATGCCGCCATCCATGTGCGTGAACGTGCCCGCTACTATTCCCGAGAGCCGGAAGACTCTGACCAGGTTGCGGCGGGCGGCCGTGTCCATCACTGCAGCCCGCGTCGGTGCGGCTACGCCGAGCAACTGCGCGACCGCCTCGCGCTCGACCACCCGGCACCGGCCCGATCCGGCGAGCTGCATCTCCAGGACCTCGGCGATGTAGACTCCGGTGTCGCCAACCGAGCCGGAGAGCTGCTCGAAAGGCGTTACCGCCAGCCGAGGCAGCGATTCGCCATGGCTGCCGTCAACCAGCTTCCGGGCCAGGTCCGCAAGCGCGGAATCGAGTCCGGGAGCCTGGACCGGCGGCGGTGGGAAAGGAGGCAGGACTTCGCCGTCGTCGCGAACGAAGATCCCCTTGGGTGCTGGCCGATCGGTCTTCTTGCCATCATCGAGCCTGAAGCGGAAGGGCAGGCTGACCCAGACCCGCACCGGCACGCCACGCTGCATTCCCGGCCGGAACTTCGCTTCCCTGGCCGCGGCCGCCGCGGCCAGGTCGAGGTCGGCGTTGCCCGACGGCATCAGCACCCGCACATCGGCGACCAAGCCGTTCGTGTCAATCAGCGCCTCGACTACGGTCCGCCCTTCGATGCCTGCCTTTCGCGCCCGCTCCGGATACTCGGCCTCAGGGATGGAGATCGGCTGTGGCTTGACCTCGAGCTTCCAGAGTGGCATGGTGGCGCCAGAGTCATCGCCCAGCCACAGGGGCACGCCGTCTACTTCGGACGGTGAGTCGTCAAGGTAATCCAGAGCCTCGGATGCAAGCGACGGCTGGCTAAGAAAGAGCAGACAGACGGCGACCGACGCGAGCATAGACAGACTCCTCACAGAACCTCCTTTGGGAGACGGCGGACATCCGCAGAAACGCTACCGCGGTCGAACACGCGATCCATCAAGCTCCCTGCTATCATATGCCCGCCGTTTGGAAGGTCATTCCTCACCGTGTTCCAGGACTCTCGGGCGGAGATGTCAAACCGGCGGGGGAGAGCTCGCGGTTTGGGGCCAACGGGCTACGCCCGCGCCAATCTGCAATGCCTCGTGGGAGCTTCCCGAACTGGGGTGCCTGCCCTTGGTCACTCTGGGGCTCGCCGTTTCTGGTGGCTGTGGCAGGGCCCATTTGTGAGAATGGCTAGTGGCGCACCTTCATCACCGTATGTCGCGGCCTGGTATCCTCGAAGAGGAGCGTGGTGCTATCGGAGATGGAGACCCCGGCCGGGGGATGATGGAATATGGTGTCCGAGGACAAGGCGTCGACTGTCAGCCGCGGGCCGCCAGCCACTAGCTGCCGGCGGGTGAGTACGGTTGGTGAAGGCGGTTCCTGATCGTCTCGGCGACACGGTCTAGGTCTGGGCGGGCGGCTTTGTGGCCGTAGCCGGGCGGCAAGACCAGGCCGAAACCGTCACCGCGGAAGCGCGGGATGACATGCAGGTGCACATGCGGCACCTCCTGGCCGGCCTGCTCTCCGTCAGCAAGGAAGAGGTTGACGGCCTCGCACTTCAGCCCGGATCTACGGAGGGCTGCTGCCAGTTGCTGTGCGACGCGGAACATCTGCGCGCCGTCTGCATTGTCGAGGTCTGCCAGGTAGACCGCATGACGGATGGGGATGACGAGCAAGTGCCCGATGTTCACCGGCCGCAGGTCCATGAAGGCCACGACCCGATCGTCGCGAAACACGAATGACGCCGCGGCCTCACCGGCGATGATATGGCAGAAACCGCATGGGCGATCCATCCCGGTTTCCACCGCGTCCGGAAGGCCCGCGCCGGAGGAGTCAGGCAATTCGGTCATGGCTGGATTCTAAGACTTCGGGCGGGGGTGTCAAATCGGCGGGGGGAAGGATCGAGTGGTCCAGTGCTCCAGTGCTGCAGTGGTCGAGTGGCCGAAGCGGTCAGCCGTGAACCGTCAGCCGGCTTGAGCTTGCGGCGAGTTTCACCCCAACGGGGTGACAGGTGCACGTGCGACGACCAAAGGGAGTCGCGTACACCGCCTTGAGGGGCGGAAGCCCCTAAGGTGCGGGGCTTGGGGTGAAACTGGCTTGGGGCTTGAGGCTAGCGGGCAACGCCCGCGCAAATCTGCAGTGCCTCGTGGGAGCTTCCCGAAATGGGGTGACTGCGCCTGGCTCCACAGCATCTTGACGCGCTTCGGATTGAATCATATTAGGTGTCCCCAAATCCCCACGCAGATGGTGGCTGTCCCCCTCCTGATCTTCCCCATTTTGGCCCCTACGGGTTCAGCAGAATCCAGGCCAGTCCCAAAATGGAAGCTAGCGCTGCGATACCGCCAAGGACGCTCCATGTCCGCTTCATGCCAAGCGGGATCGCAAGTGCACCAAAGCAGCCAACTACCAGAGCGCTCACGGCGGCAAGCTTGCTGAGCCCGTGTAGACCGCCCCAACGCATTCGCGTAGCGATGTCCAGGAGTACCGCCCAGAGCACAACGCAGCCCATCCACCTGAGCGCTGACTTCAGCTTGCGCAGCTTGATTTGCGATGTCTCGATTCTGCGCCGCGCCTCTGAAAGCTCACTCGTCTCGGTGATGAGCTTTCCCTCCAAATCCCGCGCGCGGACTTGCTGTCTCTCAATGTCATTCTTGCTCTTCTGACTGATCTCGTCCACCTTGCTGTTGAGCGAGCTGAGTTCGCCCCTCATGGAGGCCACATCGCTGCTGAGCTGGGCGTTCTCATCCTGCAGCTTCGTCACCAGTTCAGCCAGCTTGTTCTCAATACGCTCTTCAGCTCTGAGCGGGTCTACCTCCATGCCCACTGTGACTACGAACTGCTTGTCCGTGATGAGCGACAAGGCCAACTGCGGCGTCATGCTCTTGTACCTAGCAGCCCGTGTAAGCACTTCGCTATAGGCCTTTGACAGAGAGAAGGTCGCCGTGAGCGAGCGAACGAACGGCTGGGTGACGAGCAAATGAAATGATCTCTCGTACTCGTCGGATCCATCTGTCCGCGTCAAGAGGGGGCGGTTTATCTGGACCCACTCATTGCTCGTAACGCAGAAGGGGAGCATGTTGATTCGCCCCTCTTGTTCACGCGCACGTCTATCGTACGCAGGCAATTTGCTGTCGTTGGTCAGGAACCACGCGCCAGCATCCGATGCGTGATAGCGGGGCGTTCCGCGTGCCCGTAGCACGAGGATTCTGTGGAATGCGTCATGTTCTACGACCTGTTCACTAATGTCATCCCGGCAGAACGAACGGAGGATGTCTTCCTGTTCACGGAGTTCCTGCGACGTCTCGATATCCTGACGGTGTTCATCTGAGATCTCTATGGCGAGGCTGGACAGGAACCTGCTCGCGTGTGACCTCTCCATGGCGAAGTCCTGTATTGACACTCCCTTTTCAGCAAGTTCCCGCCAGTAGACTGAGATGAAATCGTCTTCTTCCAAAGAGCCAATTGCCACTTTCGCGAGTTCGCGCGGGATCTGGCCCCGCCCCTCCAGTTCTCTTGCTTTGGCCTTGAGAGAGGATTGGAATTCGTCCAGCGACCTCGAGGTCACTATCAGGGAGCAACCGAGCTTCTTCGAGATGGAGAGCATTGCGTGAGACGATGCGAGCAGGTGCGGCCCATCCAGACCCGCTAGGCAGTAGAGCACATTGACGTCGATGTAGAGCCTGATCCCGTGCGTGACGGCCCTTAGGAGTCTGGAGCACTTCTCATCTACTTGGAGCAGGTGCCAGAAAAAACTGCTGTTCGCCAGTCCGCCGACGTATGCTCTTCGTTTGGCGTCAGCACTTCTCAGAAACGCGGGGATCTCGAGACGGACGACGGCGTCGAGGAACTCCTCGTACTTTGGCAGCGTGGCGAGAATGTCGCCTTCCACGCTGGTGAGCCAGCGCCTTGTCTTGGCTTCTTCCGGGTACAGCAACTCCACACATTGTATTCCATGCCGGAGCAGCATTTGGGCCATGAACGCCTTGAGGGCGTGCTCGATTAGGTTGAGGTTTTCCGTGATGCTGGGGTAGTCGTTGTACTTCGCCCGCAGTTCTTCCTTCCACGAGGACAGAACCGATGATTCATCTTCGGTGACCTTCAACAGGTCACGTGAGAGCTTGTCATCAGTTCCGGGGGTGAGCTGTATCACCGCTGGATCAGCGATATGCGGCTTGTCGAACTTCAGGAGCTCCTTTGCGGCCAGTCTTCGCGCTGCAGCCTCGATTTCGGTCTCTTCATAGTCAAGCAAGAAGAGCTTCTTGATCGTGACTCTGATGTCTCGGGGTGTCACCACTAGTTGACCTTGAGGTGCCAAGGCCTGGAGGACAATGTAGTCTGTCGCCTCATGGCCGCACTCATCTGAGAACTTCGGATCAAACAGCGCGAGACGCAACAGGGCATCCGGTGGAATTGGCGCACTGCCTTTGTGGGTGTTCACCTAGCGTCCCTTCCTTCTGCGTGGCTTGTCGGCGACGGCAACAGGTTCGGTCCTTGCCGCCCTAAGTGAGTCAGCCCGCTTCCTTAGCGCGAGTATCTTCTCGACCTTGGTCGTGCTGGTTCGGCGTCGGGAACGGCGGATGTCTGGTATCTCGTCGCGGACGAGACCGGAGACTGCGAGGCGGGATTCGGTCACGACTTCAGCCAGTTCTCCAATGAGCTCGGCGGTGCGTCTGCTCTTGCCATCCCGCTCGACATCGCCAAGCACAAGAATGCAGAATCTGCCGGGCTTGAGCACACGCTCCATTTCCTTGAGGCATTCCGTCATCTGCGGGATGTACACCTCGTCTCTGGCTGTGAGCGAGCGGTCCAGCGCCTTCCAGTCTTTTGACCCCAGGAACCACAATCTGAGTCGATTGTCGCGTGCGTAGTCAAGCGCCCCGAAATAGGGAGGGCTAGAAAGCACCAGGTCTACTGATTCATCGGGTAGCGACAGGTGCATTGAGTTCTCACAGAGCACGCGATAGTCGGATTCACCCCATGGTCTGGTAATCAGGGTTCGGCGGAAAGCCCGGCGCACCTTGGCCACCAGCCGAGGACGAACTGGCCGGTAGGCGTACATCGAGGCATATTCGTCGCGGGGATACTTCTTAACACGGAGATAGGGAGTCAGGTGACTTGCTGGGTATGACAGGAATCCGGGGCGCACATGGTGCAGTATGCCCATGAGGCAAGCAAGCAGGAAGTGTTCCTTGCGATCGGTGAGTACCTCAAACGTGGCGGCTGTCTCACGGAGTGTGTCCGGATGGAAGAATGCGCGAATGTAGTCGGGAAAGTCTGACGGGCGGAGTTCCTTGGCGCGGGTTTCGGCCGCGTCCATCGCAGCAGTTGCACGCGCAAGGGCCTCGATTTCGGACCTTGGCACTGCAAGCTTGCCCAGCGTCAAGTGGTAGGCATACGGACTGAGGTCGTTTGCGAGGGTGCGCCGGCCGTGAAGCAGGGCTTCCAGAGGAACGACTCCGGAGCCGCAGAACGGGTCGAGCACCCAGTCACCTTCTTGCGAGTAGAGCCGCAGTAGAGCCTGGACCATACCGGACTTGAGCTTCCCAACGTAGGGTGAGAGTTGCTGGAGTGTACTCTCCTTGCCGTTGAACGAACCGCGCCAAAGCCGCGGGTCCAGGTGCTTAGGTACGACGTCGAGGAAAAGCTGCTGTTGGGTCACATCAAGAGCTAGGCCCGTCATGCAGACGTGGGGCGTCACGGAAGATGTGCTCACCGCGCGTAATCTTGATGTCCTTCTGCTCAAGTGCGGTTTCGCCCTGGTAGACTATCACTCGGCGCATGGGCACAGATCTGTATTCTGTCGAGTCTTTGCGGTAGACCTCGATGCCAACACGCTTCACATGGACGTCCCAGACGGCTTCCTTCAGTCCGAACATGTCCAGCAGGGCCTTGATGAACCTGACTTCATCTAGGCGAGCGAGGCGCGGTCGCGGCTCGTCAGCGGTGGGGATGCCGCGAGGAAGCAAGAAGACGCAGGGCGGAGGGATCTTCCCTATTCCATTTCCGGGCATCTTTGGGCACGGCCTGATGCTAGTGCCGCAAAACCGGTCCCACACGACGTAGGCATCTACCGTCTTGCCGTTCGCCACTATCTCGGCGCTCAGTCGGGTGAATAGGTTCGCCGAAGCGCCGTAGTCAGGCTGATTGACTATCGCGCCATCGAGATGGCCCCAGATGATGTACTCGTTGGCCCAGTTGGGCCGGTCACCAATGTTGAAGCTGTTACCCTCGCCGCCTTTGCTTTCGACTGCGACGTGCCAGTCTCCGCGACCCTTTGGAAGCACTAGACTGTAGTCGCAGCGACCGCGACCACCGATGGGCTGCCAGTCCTTCAGCAGTCCAGCTTCCTTCATACGGGCTAGGATCGCGTTCGTGAACTGCGCGCGTGGGGTCGTGGTGGCCGCGAAGGTCCCGCGAATGCTCTCTATCGCAGAGCGGAACACCATGCTACCGTGATAGTCGGCTGGGACGATGCCTTCAGCGCGCAGAATGTCTGGGTGGCTCTTGTCCAGATTGGCAAGCAGGGCCTTGGTCGGCTCAATCTGAACCATCAACTGATCGGGATGCTTGCACGCTAGAATTGGCATGTTGTCTCCTGCGGGAGAATGGCGAGGTTATCCCCGTAGTAGAGCAGATTGGGTTGATTCCCGTCTGACATCAGGGGTCAGAATAGTGCGACTACGCCGGTAGTCAAGCATAGGATCGCAGCCGTTGCCCGGCTCGGGGTCAAGTGCCGATTTGTCTGCAAATAGGTGGCTTCGTGTTTTGGTGTGTTCATGCGACTGGCGCGGTCGGAAGCGGCTGGCTGAGCGCGTCCCACAACGCCAGTTCCTTCATGTCCAGATACGTGGGTTGAGCAGCCCACTCACCCGCTTCTTCCTGAGCCAACGCCGTGATCAGACGCAGACAGGCTGC
>VGIR01000098.1 GCA_016867815.1 candidate division WOR-3 bacterium
TTTCATCACCCGCACACGCAGCACATCCAAAGCCGCCGGCGATAGACGCCGAGTATCGTCTTCTCTCATTACTCACAGTATACACCAAACCGACTCCCATGTCAAACATTTTATGCTCTGATTAGTATCAGGTGAGCGCAGGTGGTATCTACAACGGCCAAGTCTACTCCGGAGTATACCCCGAGTCGGTGACCGTGGGTTACTCCGGTGCAGCCAGCGGCATAGACCTCGTAATCCCCTTGTCCGGCGTGGCCGAGACGCAATCTGCGCCGTTGCTCCCGCTGATGAGGGTGTCGGGTCGGGCCCTGTTGCTGTCAGGCGACGGAGTCGCGTCGGTGAATGTGAAGCTATACAATCAAGTGGGCTCCCGCGTGGGCAAGTACGACCTCGGTCCCATCAAGGGCGAGAAGAGAGTCGAGCTTCCGGCAACGCTCGTGCCCGGCATCTACTTCGCCACTGCGCAGAAGGGAACGCACCGCGGCACGGCCAAGGTCGTCCTCTGGTGAGGAGACACAAGTGAGATCAACATTGGTCTGTCTGTTTGCGGTTGCTGCCATCTCGGTGGCGAACCCGGTCGTCGAGTACTTCTTGAGCGAGATTCAGGTTGCGCCCGACTCGCTCGAACGCATCGAACTCCACATGTACTCAGACGCGAGGTCTTACCCGGTTGACCTATCGGGCTGGCATGTCACAACCAACGCTGGTTTCGCCACAATCGACAGCGGCACGGCGCTGCAGAACTCGACTGACTTCGCGATCATCAGTCACGAGAACGTCAGTGGGTCTTTCTCGCTGGGTGACGATTCGGACGACGTATGGCTGGATGACCCTGTGCAAGGCGGCGGAGATCACTACTGGTACGGCCGCTACGGCTGGACTCCGCCCGCCGGTACCTCGGTCTCAATCTACACGCACTGGGAAGGTGTCTGGCCCTATGAGTACCTGGTCGGCGACTGGTACCTCGACTCTACTCCTACCTTTGGCGCGCCCAACGACGACCGTCAGGGCGGCATCACGGGCCGAGTCTTGGACCGGTTCGGCCAGCCACTAGAGAACTGCTGGGTACAGCTCCAGAATGCACACGGCAACGGCGGCGTGGCATGCGACTCGACCGGCCGCTACGTCATGTCTCCGCTCGGCCCCGGAACATACGAAGTTAGCGCTCGCAGCGACTCGACATACCTGCCTGCGTACTATCCCGAATCAGTCTCGATCGGAGTGAACGGGTGGATGGATAGTATCAACATGACCATGTACCCGGCAGGCGTTACCGAGGTCGGACGTAGGGAAATGCCGCAGGGTCCCCTGCGGCAGCGCGGGCGGACGCTAGTCTTGAACTCAGATCGGCCAGGCACGACGCTGGTGAGTGTCTACGATGACCTCGGCCGACTCAGAATGTCTGAGAGGGTCGCCCTAGTCGTGGGTCAGAACGAACTGGCGCTGCCAAGCCTGAGTAGGGGCGTCTACTTCGCCCTTGTCCAGGGCGAGGTCCGCCGCGATATGGCCAAAGCTGTCCTCTGGTAGGAAGGTACTTTGACCAGGAACTTCACACTAACAGCATTGTGGATCGGCATTCTGGCCGCCAACCCGTTCATGGAGTACATTGAGGTAAGTGAGTTCCAGACAGCGCCTCAGTGGTTTGAGCGAATCGAGTTGCGCTCGGTACTGAACCCAGACCGATACCCGTTCGAGATCGGCGGCTCCCAGATTGTCACGAATGCCGGTACCGCGATCGTGGACTCCGGTGTCCGCTTTGAGACGTGGAGCACCTTGGTGGTCCTGGATAGCACGAATACCGGCGGCACGTTCAGTCTCGGTGATGATTCGGACTACATAAGAACACACTTATCAAACGGCAACGCTACCTTTGACTGGGAAGTCAGCTATCCGGGAAGGTCCTGGGTTCCTCCGCGAGGAACATCAGCTTCGCGAGCCGGCTTCTACTATATTGACGTATCTCCGACATTCGGCGCCTGGAATGACGATGCTGGAGGCGGTATCTGGGGCCACGTACGCGATCAAGACTCCGCGCTCAACAGTGCTATCGTACGTGTCAAGTCTACGTACGGATACGGTACGCTCGCACTCGGAACCTACCGAGATTCGCTCTACGGAGCCGGCTACTTCGGGTTGAAGCCAACCGGCCCGGGCAGATTTGTGGTGACCGTCGAACGCTCCGGCTACCTGCCCTACACGTATCCAGAGTCGATTGAGCTGGCAGCGAACGAGGGGCGAGAGCTCGATATTCATCTTGAGCGCGCCGGTGTGTCCGAGGAGGGGACAGGCAGTTCGATCTCTATCGGACTTCACCAGCTCGGGCGGACGCTTGTCTTGAACTCAGGTCGGCCAGGCACGACGCTGGTGAGTGTCTACGATGACCTCGGCCGACTCAGAATGTCTGAGAGGGTCGCCCTAGTCGTGGGTCAGAACGAGCTGGCGCTGCCAAGCCTGAGTAGCGGCGTCTACTTCGCCAATTGTCTGTTCGGGGAACGGGCTCTCAACACGAAGTTCGTGCTCTACTGAGATCCGGCCTTCGTCATTCGGCCTTCGAACTTCGGAATTGTCACTTGGCGTTCTAGCGCCAAGTGACGGTGACGTCTCTGTCCGGGTAGAACTTCTTGCGGGTGAAGTAGTAGGTAACCGCGCTGTCTGACTTGGCGAAGCTGTCCGGCTTGTAGGTCAGCTTCACGTCCTTGAAGCTCGCAGGCACTGTCACACGGAACTGCGCGAGGTCAATCGGCCGCTTCCACCTGCGGGTCGTGGTGACGATGTAGGCCGCGGAGTTCGCTTTGAGCGGCTGGCGGTAGTAGGCGAAGAACGAGTCTTCGGCGTTGGGCCTGAACCGCATCCGGAATGCGACGCCCGAATCCTGCTTGACGAAAGTGCGAGGTTCGAGTGCCGAGCGCCGAAGTTCGGAATCCGGCTCCGGAACGTTTGGCGTTTGGCGATCGGCGCTTGGCGTTCTAAGTTCCATGGAGTCTGGGTACATGTGGGTCGAGTCGAGCGGGAACGGGTAGAAGACCGATGCCACGATTGCTTCCCTGGCCGAGCACGTGAAGTGATACATCCCGCGCACCTCAAGTGTCCCCGGCCTCACATCCATCGTTATCTCCTCCCGAGCGAAGTGCACCGGGGATACCGGGGCGGGTTTGCGACAAGTCGTCAAGGCCAGGAGAGAACATACCACCGCCAGAGAAGGTCGGGCCATGCAACGAATATCCCCGGGTAGCCGGCCTTGTCAATTCGCACGGTGTCTGTGGCCTGACGGCGCGCGGCCTTGATTTGCGGGGCTTTTTGGGTACATTGTGCCCAGATGAGTCCGGAAGAACAGCCCGTACAACCGTCGGAGAACCGCAGGCCGTCGCGCCGGCATCGACCGCAAGGTCGTGGTCCACGCGGCCAAATCGCCCCGCCGAAGAACCCGGATACGGTCAGCTTCCTTTGCGATGTCATGCTCGGCAAGCTGGCGCGTGAGCTTCGTCTGCTGGGCTACGACGTTGAGTACGACCGGAATCTGGGCGGCATGCCTGCCTACCGGGTTGCGCGGCAGAGCGGGCGGATACTGTTGACCCGCACGAACAAGCTGAAGGGTCTGCCGGGGACGATATACGTTCCCGGACAACTGGCGCCCGAGCAGGTTGCTCAGGTCAAGACCGAGATTGAAGCCGGCTTGAAGCCTGCGATCCCGGTCACGGTCGAGGAGCCCGCCGCGACGGCGCCAGAGAGACCGGCTCAGCCCCGGCCGCAGCCGGAACGCGCGCCTGCCCCCCCGGCTTCCCCGCCGGCCGAGAAGATCGCGGCGTACGGCCGCTGCCTGCAGTGCAACGTGCCGCTGGAGAAGTTGACCCGCGAGCAGGCGCGGCCGTCGGTGCCGTTCTTCATCTACCAGATTCATCACGACTTTCGGGGTTGCCCCAAGTGCCGCAAGGTGTACTGGCCGGGCGATCACGTTGAGCAGATGTCGCAGCGGGCCGGGCCGCCGCCGCGACAACGCCGGATGTTCCGCGGCGGGCCCCGCAGATAATAGAAAACAAGTTCCGTTCTTCACGGAGGTAATCGCATGGCTGTAGTACTGGACGGCAAGAGCCTGAAAATCGAGGAAATGGTCCGCGTGGCCAGACGGCGCGAGAAAGTCGAGCTGGCTCCGGCGGCCAAGACCCGCATCAATCACTGCCGCGGGTTCATCGAGGAGAAGGTCAAGGCCCGGGCGGTGATGTACGGCATCACGACCGGTATCGGCGAGCTGTCCGAGACTATCCTCACACCGGAACAGACCGAGCAGTTCCAACGCTACATCGTCTACTCGCACTCGGCCGGGTGCGGCGTGCCCCTGCCCGAGGAGACGGTGCGGGCGGCCATCTGCTCGCGTATCAATGTGCTTTCCAACGGCCATTCCGGCATCCGCCTGCAGGTGGTCGAGTGCATGGTCGACATGCTCAACAAGGGCGTGACGCCGGTGGTCTACGACAAGGGCTCGGTCGGCGCGTGCGGCGACTTGTCGCCGATGAGCCAGATGGCGCTCGTGCTGCTGGGCGAGGGTGAGGCGTACTACCAGGGCAAGCGGATGAGCGGCGCCGAGGCGATGAAGGCGGCGGGTGTCCAGCCAATCCAGTTCGAGGCCCGCGACGGCCTTGCCTGCATCAATGGCTCGAACATGACTGCGGGCTGGGGCGCGCTCCATCTGAATGATGCCGACCACTACTACAAGGTGTCGGAAATCGCCGCCGCGCTCACCCTTGAAGTCGTCAACGCCAACATGGCGGCTTACGACGAGCGGATTCACAAGGTGCGCGGCTATCCGGGAGCGGTGACTTGCGCCGAGAACGTCCGGCGCCTGACTGCCGACTCGGAGATGCTCAAGCAACCCGGCAAGAAGGTGCAGGATGCCTACTCGCTACGTTCGACCCCGCAGGTTGTCGGCAGCGCCAAGGACGCGCTCAAGTGGGCGCGCTACATGTTCGAGACTGAGCTGAACGGCGTGGGCGACAATCCGCTCTTCTTCCCGGACGAGAAAGCCTACCTGACCGGCGCCAACTTCCAGGGCACGCCCCTTGGACTCCCGCTCGACCTGACCGGCGAGTGCGTGACGATGATCGCGGTGCTCTCCGAGCGCCGCACCAACCGGCTGCTCAACCGCAACCTCTCCTGCGGCCTGCCCGCGTTCCTGACCAAGGGCGCAGGGATGTTCTCGGGCCTGATGCTCACCCAGTACACGCAGGGCATGCTGGTCTGCGAGGACCGCATCCTGTCGGCGCCGGCGTCCATCGGCTCGGTGCCGGCGGCGGCCGACCAGGAGGACTTCGTTTCGATGGCATTCACCGCTGCCCTGAAAACGAAGCAGATCCTCGATAACGCCTGGTATGTCGTCGCCATCGAACTGATGGCTGGTGCGCAGGCGGTCGAGTTCCGGAAGCCGCTGAAGGCGGGCAAGGGCACGCAGGTCGCCTATGGCTTCGTGCGCAAGCATGTGAAGATGATGGTCGAAGACAGGCCGGTGCAGGAAGACATCAACAACCTGACCGCCGCTGTGAAGTCGGGCGAGTTGCTCGATGCTGTCGAGCACGCGGTCGGGAAGCTGAACTAGCGCACTACGCATTGCGCACGACGCCCCACGCCGGAGCTTCCGCGTGGGGCGTTCTGTTTCCGGCGTTACGCGTCATGTGCGGAGCATAGAGCCTCATGCTCATCAAGCGGCTGAAGGACTGCGCGGAGATCCAAGCTGGCGACCGCACCCGGCTGCGGGAGTTGCTGCATCCCTTGCGCGATGCCGCGGCGATTCGCTACTCGCTCGCCGTGGCGCGGCTCTCCCCGGGAGCCCAGTCGCAGGCCCACCGGTTGAGTACGGCTGAGGTCTACTACCTTGTTCGGGGTAGCGGCGTGATGCACATCGGCGACGAGGCGGCAGAAGTGAACGCCGGTGATGCGGTCTACATTCCGCCCGGCTCGATTCAGTGGCTTGAGAACACCGGCAGAGAGGAAGTCGAGTTCCTCTGCATTGTTGACCCCGCCTGGCGTCCGGAAGACGAACAAATCCTCTGAAACGAATACCGGGCCCGGCTTGCCAGGCCCGGTCTGAGGTTCTCTCGGGTCACCGATTAACCCGTCGAACGTATAGATTATCTCTCCGCTTGCGCCGTCGGTCAAGGGCGGTTCTTCACCCCTCCCCATTCCCCCGAATCAAACATAGGGACTTGCCACGAGAACACCGGGACAAGAAGAGGGTGAGGACGTGGGTTGCCTGTGTCTGCCTGGTTCTTTTTGGCTCAATCTAGTGTCTGGGACTCCAAAAGGCGAAGGGACGGCGGATGGCCGTCCCTTCAATTCAGTGTCGCGGTGGTCTATCTCACAACCGTCACCGGTACGGTGCGCGCCATACCGTCGGCGTCGGCGCGGATGAAGTAGACGCCCGGCACCAAACCTGTAGCATCGAACCCGAACGACTGCCTGCCCGCCGGTCTGCCGCCGGCGTAGAGCGTTCTTACGACGCGGCCCGCGCGGTCGCACACCTGCACCCGCAGGTCGGCAGGCCGGTCGAGCGTGTAGTTGAGCCGGCCGCGGCCCGAAAGCGGGTTGGGAGTGACGCTGAGGATGTTCTCACTTACGATGATGCGCCGCTGTTCAGCCAGGCCGGTCGGCCAGTCGCTCCGGTCAAAGAAGGCGCCGCGTACGACTGGGCTTGTCCTCCTTAGGTACGCCACTCCGAACACGCCCGAGCCGAGGTACTCTATTCCCGGCCGGTTCCAGTAGGGGTCAGCATCCGCAATCGAGATGGGGTCGGTCCAGGGCCCGGGGCCATAGTTCACTCGCTGGCGGAACCGCAGCTCGCGCGTGGGCGTGTAGTGCCGGAACACGACCGCCAGTCCGCCACCGCCGCGGGCGGTGACACCGGGTGACTCCGCCGTCGTGTCGGGTTCGCTCAGGGTTCCAAAGCCCCAGGATGGGCTGCCGCTGTAGTTAATCCTGTAGAGGACCTGGTAGGGCGATGACGTGCCGTCGTTGAACGCGCAGATGACGGTGTCCTTGTACGCGGAGATGCTCGTCTTGTAGGCCGAAAATCCTCCGACATATAGAGAATACCGCCGCGTGAGGCTCCCCCCGGTCTTGCCATAGATCCTCAGGGTGTCGTTCGTGTCGTAGTAGGAGAAGAAAAGAAACGTCGAGTCAAACCCCTGATTCTCGGTTGCATCGAGGCCGAAGTCCGCGCCAGCGGTGATTCCCGTCGGGACCTTTAGCCACGATACCGCGCTCGTGTCGTCCCAACTGAACAGCACGCTGCCGTCGCTGACAAGCGTGGTTATGTACAGCCGGTTGTTGTAGCCGTGCTGGTTGGAGACGAGCGACAACTCCCTGACCGAGTCGCCGGCGGCCAGCGTGCAGGCCGTGACCCATTCTTCGCTGTTGGAGAAACTGTCGATCGAGCCACTGGCGCAGTCGAAGCGCCGCAACCGGACCTGTGTGGCGTTATCAGCGGAGTCGCTGTATACGACGTACACGTTGTTCGCAAGCACCGCGGCATCGACTGACGGCACGACGCCATACCCACCCCAGACGTAGGTCTCGCTCCAGTTTGCCCCGCCGTCGGTCGACATGTTGAGGTACCATGCCGACTTGGTGCCGTGGCGGAGAACCACAAACAGATTGCCGCTCGACAGCTGCTGGTCGAAGGCCAATTCCATAAGCGTATCCCGGTTGCCGATGCGGACATCGGTCTCCCAGAGGTCAGGTTGAAGTGTCGGCACCGGCGTGCGCCATAGGTTGCCGACCGCCACCGGTCCGACGCAGGCTTCGAGATTGGCAAGTTGTGCCAGTGCCTCGTCGCACCGGCCACCGTTCCACAGCCGCTCGACCTCGCGGCCGAGCGCAAGGAGTTCGGCATCGGAACTCTCGAACTCGATCGAGATACAGGCGTTGCTCCGCTCGGTCGGGCTCATCTGTTCGAGCATCGCATAGGCTGTGGTTGGCGTTCCGTGAGTTTCAGGCCGGACTTGGTCGCGGTCAGGCTGACTCGCGACGCGCGGGCCTGAGGAGATGGCGCCCGGGGTATCCGGAAACTCCAGGGCGACCACGCTTGCCGCTAGCGCAAGCACTGCGGCGAGAACGGTACGATACATCCTGCCTCCTTGGTTAGACTTGGTGGAACAGTTATACTGCCTGTTCCCGAAATGTCAATGGGCTTTTTCAGAGCCCGCGCTCGCCAGCTCTATCGGCGGGCGCGGGCAGCCAATTCCAGGAGCAACAAGCCCTTCACGGGTCTGCTGGCAACGGGTCGATCGGCATGTTGCCGACGACCTGAGCTGAGTTCCCGGGCAAGCGGGCCGGCATTTCCCGCCCAGACCGGGGGCAATCTGGTTCACGGCCGGTCACTTGGCCTGTCACGGAACCCCAAAAGCGAAGCAGGGCCGGGAAGCCCTGCTTCTTGATGTCGGTCGGCAGGCTAGTGCGAGACTATGACGCGGCCGGTCTGCGATCCGGTGCTGGTCTCGACCCGTACAAGGTAGACGCCGGCCGGCACTGCCTCGCAGTTCCAGATGGCGCTGTGCGTCCCGGCAGCGCGAGTGCCGCTGGAGAGGATGGCGACCTCGCGCCCGGCAATGTCTGAGACCGAGACCCGAGCCCACCCGGCGGAAGGCAGGCCGTAGCTGATGACCGTTCGGTTTCGCGCCGGGCTGGGCCGCGCGGCAGGGGCAGCGGGTCTTGCTGCATCCGCTACCGGTCGCCTCTCCCCAACGCCGGTCATGTTGAAACCGTCGAAATACAGGCCGAGGGCGGTGTATCCGGCATAGAGGACACACGAGTAGCTGGCGCCGACGGTCATCCAGCCGGCCTGGGGAGCGAAGCCGCCGGTGCTCCGGTGGTCGCTTATTCTAACCGGCGTGGTCCAGTTGGTGTCGATCGATGCCCAGGTGAACATGATCGATTCGCCGGGAGTCACGGAGTAGCACAGAGTAACAGCGCCCGAAACGCGGTAGGAGGCGATACTCGGCATCTGTTCGGCAGAGTCAGTGTTGGCGACGTTGCGGAGGTTCCAGCTCTGGCCGCTGTCGACACTGGAGTAGCAGTAGATGTCCCAGCCGGTCGTAGTGGTCATGTTCCGGGCGTGAACAAGCCAGACTGTGCCGCTACTGTGTTTCGCTCCGACGACCGGGTCGGCGATAGTGACTCCGGGCGTGCCGACCTGTTCCGATCCCTGCCAGGAAGTGCCCCGGTTAGTGCTCCGTTTCACGCGGAACGACGCCGAGTCGGTGCTCGACAGCCGCAAGTCGCGCAGGACTATGTAGATGTTGCCGCCATTGCCGTGACAGATATCGGGTTTGGGCGAGGTTTGGTTGTTCACTACCGAACCCCCGGTCGCGGCCCACGTCTTGCCGTAGTTTGTGGAACGTGCTTCCTCCATGTTGTAGTTTCCGGCACGGGATTCATACGCGACGTAGAGATAGTACTGGCCATCAAGGTCACGGCAGGCAGAGACGTTCGCTACCGTGTCGCTGTCGACCTTCACGTTGTAGATGGCGCCGCCGCTGCCGCTAATGTCCCATCGGCCCACGTAGATGTCGCCATTGCCGGCCGAGCTCTTGACGAAGAAGAAGACGAAGTCCGAATCACCCTCGGCGACGACGAGCTCGAGCGAGGACAGGACGTTGCCTGCGTGCGAGATGGCATTCCAGTAAGCCCAGGTGTTGCCGCCGTCAGTCGAGCGGTAGATTTTCGCCGTGTCGCCGTTCTGGACCGTGAAGGCGGCAAACAGCACGCCGTCCGAAGTCCCGTCGTAGGCGATCATCCGCTCGGACTTGAGCGGGGTTACTAATCAGAGCATAAAATGTTTGACATGGGAGTCGGTTTGGTGTATACTGTGAGTAATGAGAGAAGACGATACTCGGCGTCTATCGCCGGCGGCTTTGGATGTGCTGCGTGTGCGGGTGATGAAA
>VGIR01000099.1 GCA_016867815.1 candidate division WOR-3 bacterium
GCACCGCTCCGGGCCGGAGAACCCGCAGCGCCTCACGCAGGGCCGGCAACCGGTCCGGGATCTCGCCGAGCACGTGGGCAAAGAACACGAGGTCAATGTCGAAGATGTCAAAAGGCAGCTTGTTCGCCGGCGCGACGAACCCCTGCACGTGGCGAAGCCCGTGAGCTTCAAGCCGTTTCAGCGTCTTCTCGACCATCTGCGGCTGGATGTCAACGCAGAAGAGAAACCCGCCCGGCTCGATACGGCGCGCGACATCGACAGAAAGGTGCCCGGTCCCGCACCCGACTTCGACCACGCGCATGCCGGGCCCGAGCGCCAAACGACTCAGGGTGACGTCCGCGGGCATTAGGAGCTTGCGCCAGGGGCCGTCGACCAGAAACCCGGCCCAGTGCGGCATCGGGAACGGTATCTCGCGGAGAATCAGCCAGACCAAGAATGCCGACGCGATGACAATGATCACCGTCGGCCTCGGTCCCAAGAAGACCATAAGGAGAGGCATCCATGGCGGCGGCGTGCCCATGGCCATGAGGAGAGCAGTGAGCGCGTAGCCGCCGACAATGGCGGCAAGCAACACAAGCTTGCCGAGTTCGCCGACACGGCCGAGCATTGCCCGGCGCAGAACGCGAGTCGCGAGCCAGATGACCGCCACGAAGAACGCCAGCAGGAGGTATGGCCTGATGGCAATCAGCGTGTTCACCACGCCCGAGTCTAATCCGGCGCAAGCTCAAGCGCAAGCCCGGGCAAGGAGAATAGGACGAATAGGGCCTATAGGACCTATACCGGATCGAAAGCACCGGGGCCCGAAGGCCCCGGCGTTACCGAGCCAAGCAACTGATTCCGTTCGGAGCTACTGCATCTTGCAGCCCGGCTGACCACCCTGGCCCATCGGCCCCTGCGGCCCGCCGCATTGGCTTCCGCCCTGCATTCCACAACCCTCGCCGCCCATCGGGCCACGCATCATTCCACGCATGCCGCACCGCTTGCCTTTGCCCATCATACCCGGACCCACGTCCATCTTATTCATGGCCTTGCGCTGCTCGGGGGTCATGAGCTTGCGGATGTCAAACTGATGGTTGATGCGGGCGACTTCCATCTTCTCTCGAATGTCGCCGATCTCCCTGACCTTGGCGATGATCTTCTTCGCATCAGGTTCGTCGGCGCGCCAGAGTGCGTCGAGTTCGATCTCCTTGACCTTCAGGTCGGCGCGCAGCGGCACCATCGCCTTGACCTGCGCTGTGCGCAGAGCGTCCATCTTCTCCATCTGCTCAGGCGTCATGTCCGGCATCGCCGCGCCGTGCATCATACCTTGCATCTCTTTCATCCCCGGCATGCCCTGCTTGCAGTTCATACCGCAAGTCATGGGCACCTGCGACTTGTCAGCCGGCGCCGGGCCGGGCTGCGCGAGGGCGAACCCGGCAACGGCTGCTATCATCAGTGCTACAAGTGCACTGTGCTTCATCTAGCTTCTCCTTGGTTAGTCATTCTGCGGTCAATCTCCTGCTTCCGGCGGTAGTCCCGGAGGCGGTCCGCCCGCGGGCGGCTCATTCGGCGGTCGGTGCATTCCGCAGTCCCGGCGCATGCGGTGACCCATTCCCCGCCCCGGCACGCCGAAGCCGGGCCTCATCTTCATCATGTGCTTCAGGTACTCGACCCGTACCTCGGCCGGCATCAACTGCAGCTCCCGGTGCATCTGCCGGAAGACCATCGCTCTCATCCTGCCGTGCGTCTGGCCGAGTCCCAGGCAAAGCGATTCGACCCGAACGCTGTCCGGGCTTTCGCGGCGCATCTCGACCCAGAGCAGCGAGTCACTTACGTGCTCCTGCTCGGCCAGTGCGGCGAACTCGGGGATTGCGGCCTCGCGCGCCTGTCTTAGCTTCTCCCGCACTTCGGACGTCAGCCGGCGAGATGGGAACCTGCGCAAACGGTCGTGGCGAGTCCTGCGGAAGAAGTAGGTGCCAACGACCGCCACATTCAGGCACAGCGAGGCGACCACGATTACGACCAGCCAGCGGCCGCGCATCAGTCACCTCCCGACATTAATCTGTACATATCGGCGGCTGATGACTCGACATAGCTGACCTCGGCCTCGATGCTGTTGGCAGCTACCGTGGAGGAGGCCTGCGCCAGGCCGGAGCCAAAGAACACGCCGGCGCCGATGGAGACGGCGACGACGAGGGCAGCAGCTAAGCCCCGGACGAGTCGGGCGAACCCTTGCGGTGAGCGGTTCTCCCGCTGACGGATTTCGGCCATCACCCGCGTGACAAGGAACGGCGACACTTCGGGCGTCCCTACCTGCTCCAGCAGGCCCATGTCCGCCTTGAGCGCCTCCACCTCGGTGCGGCAGGTCGGGCAGGATGCGAGATGGGAGGCGATCTTTTGCCGCATCCCGCCCGACAGCTCTTCATCGAGGAAGGGAGGTAGTAGCCGTCTGACCTGTCCGCAATTCATCGAAGTCTTAGACACCATATCCTCCTGGTTCCTGCGGATTCGGAATAGGCCCAATACGACGCATGTGACCTGTCATATCAGATGACGCCTTTCGCCCGGTCTTCGGCTAACGCCTTGCGCACGTTCGACTTGGCGCGGAACAGCAGCGAATCGACCGCCCGCACCGTCTTGCCGATAGTCTCGGCGATCTCTTTGTAGCTCATGTCCTGGTAGACCGAGAGCACGAGGGCGGCCCGCTGGTCTTCGGGCAGGCAGGCCAGCGCCGCCCGCACCCTCTCTTCGCGCACCTTCTGCCGGAACGCGGCTTCGGGCCGCTCGGCGTCTGGCGCGCCCATAGTCTCGTCCAGTTCCTCGGTCGGCTTCCTCCGGGTGCGCAGATTGAAGCAGAGGTTGGTGCCGATGCGGTAGAGCCAGGTCTTGAAGCTCGATGCCCCGCGGAAGCTTCCCAGTTTCTCCCAGGCCTTTACCATTGCGGCCTGGGCCATCTCCTCCGCGTCGCTTGTGTTCCGGCACATCCGGTAGAGGTAGGAGAAGAGACCGCGCTGGTGCCGCCGCACCAGTTCCTCGAACGCACCGAGGTCCCCGGCCTGCGCTCTGCGCACAAGGTCGGCGTCGTCGCTGACCGGGACTTCGGGGTCGCTCATCTCTGAGCGTGAGGATAGGCCATCCGGCGTCCGTGTCAAAGACGTCCCTCTGCATCACTTGCCGGCGTCTCCGGCGGCGCAGAGGCAGCCCACGGCGTCGCCGTCAGACGCAGCGAGACCCGGGGTTCCCGGGTCTCGCTGATTGGAAACAACAGGGTCTACTCGATGGTAGTCAACTTGGTGACTGCCTGGTATGCGCCGGCCGTCATCCGGCAGAACCAGGTGCCGCGTCCGACCAGCCGGCCGAGTTCGTCCCGCCCGTCCCAGACCACCTGGTGCAGGCCGGGCTCACGGAAGCCGGACTCGAGCACGCGCACCAGCTCGCCGGCGGTCGAGTAAATCCGCAGGTCGACCGGCGAAGCCTGGGGCAGCGAGTAGCGGATGGTTACCTGCGTGCGCGCCGGGTTCTGGCTGCTGCCGAAGAGCGTAAACCGGGCCTTGCCCATCGGCTGCTCCTCGATGCCGGCAGGGCCGACATAGACCGACTTCGTCAGCTCGTTATTCGCCGGAAACAGGTCCGTCTTGAGCGTGGCGACGGTGCAGCGCACCGGGAAAGTTCCGAGCTGCGCCGGCGTCCAGATGTCGAGGAACGCAGTGTCGATCTTGCCGGGCTGGAGCGCGACCCTGACGGTGTCAAAGTAGAAGTCACTGATGTAGAACCTCACCCGGGCCATGTCCGCAACCGTCCCGAGGTTCCTTATCTCCACTGCGGGCGCGTACCCGCGGCCCTGCTCGACGGTGTCGAGCGGCACGAGAATCGCGGTCACGGCGATGTCGTCGACGTTGACCGTGAGCGTTGTCCTCGCCACGTCGTTGCTGGCGATGTCGTCGGTGGCCAGCTCGGTCGAGCACGCGACCGCAATGCTGCCCCGCGCGAGCGCGGTCCACTGCGGGAACTGGACGTACACAGTTGTGCCCGGCTGGTGGTTCGTCACCGTGACCGTAGTATCGTAGTCGGCGCCGATCCGCATCCGCACCGGGTAGGTTTCGGCATAGCTCCGGTAGTTCCGCAGCGAGCAGGCCGGCGTCACCGCCGTTCCCGAATCCAGAGAACCGGTCGGCGCAATGAGTCTGGCTACGCCGACGTCATGCTCAATCGGGTCCGGCAGATACTGCTCGATGACCTGCCTGACCGCATTCTCGTTCCAGCCCTCGGCGATGTAGCGAATGACCCCGGCAGTATCGACGACGTAGTTGAGCGGAACATAGCCGTTCTGCCGGTAGACGCTCCAGAACGAACCGTCGTCCTTTAGATAGAGACTGGCATACTGCCGGGCGTAGAGCTTAATGACGTTCCAGTCGTCCTGGATGTTGATCGGCATCGACGTGAAACCGTGCGGGCCGTAGTCGACCTGGAAGGCGTGCAGGCGCGGCAACTCCGCGCGGCACTCCGGTCAGCCGTTGGTCCAGCCGAGGACCGCGACAACCTGCCCGCGGAAATCGGACAGGCTGTGCATTGTCGAGGCGGAGTCCGGCAGGGTGAAGTCAGGAGCGGCGTCGCCAACGTAGAGCTTGGCGAACGCGGCGGGCGGGGCCAAAGCCAGCACCGCCAACAGGGCAAGACAGGCTTTCAGTCTCATTACTACCTTCTTTGTTGATAGCGCTTTCCGGTCGTCGAGTCGCTTCGGCCACAAGTTTAGCGGGGGTCAGCAAGGGGTCAAGGCCACGCAGCCGGGTCCTGGGCATACGCGGCATTCGCTTGACAGCGAGCCGGGCGTGCCTAGTATAGTCCTGTCGCGGCCATAGCTCAGGGGTAGAGCTCCGGCTTCCCAAGCCTCTGGACCGGGTGCTTGGTCAGCCAGCAACTCATCCCAGCCGGCCCGAAACTATGCGGCCATAGCTCAGGGGTAGAGCTCCGGCTTCCCAAGCCGGTTACACGGGTTCGATTCCCGTTGGCCGCTTCTTCCGTTTTGACCACTGGTTTGCAGGTCTGACTGGTGAATGTGCAGAAAGGAGTTCTCGCGCGTTTCTTGGTACCGCTGCTGACTGCCCTGGTCGCTTCGGCGGCCGCTGACTCGCTGGACTACTCCCGCCAGACAGTCGTTGTCGTCACTGTTGACTCCGGGACCCGCAACCTGCATAGCACCGACGTTCTCAAGGAACGCATGCTGCAAACCCTCAGGGCCGCCTCCTATGACCGGGACTGGACGGTCGGCTCCTATCTCTCTTCTCATTCCCTGGTGCAGCGCCGGTTGGAGCGGCTGAACCTCCCGAGCGAGCGCCTGGGAACGAAGTACCTGTCGGACGGCACGGTTTCAACCGCATTCGAATTCCTCCTCACTGGCTCCATCCTCGGGCTCATGCTCCCGGTAAGGAGCACGCCGCACCTGCTGGGCCGCACCGCCTGTCCCTGCTGCAGCCAGCCCTGGCCCGCAGGCAGAGAGCCGGCACCCGGGGTCGAGCTAGTGCCCTACGAGACCCCCGGCACGCCCGAGTACACAGGCATCCTGGTCGATGCCACAGGGCTCGATGCGCGACCCGCTCTCTTCCCGCAGATAGTGACCGAATCCGGAGACGACGTCTTCAGCACCGACTTCGCGGACCCGGACCAGGTGACGGCGCACGGACTGGTCGGGTACTTCCGTGACCGCACACAGGCGCTGACTGCCGACCGTGTCGGGGCGAACCCGCTTGTCGTCCGGGCTCTGCTCGTCACCGGCACCAACCTCTGCGACCTCGTCGTCAGCCAGTCCGATGCGGCCCGTATCCATGCCTCGCGGTCGAACCTGGACCTGCTCCGTCACTGCCGCGTCGGCTTCCTGGTGGACTAGCATGTTGAAGGTTCAGGTTCCTTCATTCGTCATTCGTCAATCGTCATTCGTCATTTCCTCCTAGCCATGCCCTGGTACGGCTTCATCCATCCGATCATCGCCCTCGGCACACTCGCGCTTGGGACGGTAACCGCCCAGGTAAGCCTATCCAAAGTCAGCGACTGGGACTTCCCGATGCGACGTCAGCGCGGCCGCTCCATCTACTTCCTGCTGCTCTGCATGGCCAATTTTGTCATGGGCCTGTTCGTCAACATGGGCCTGCGCGGCATTCACAAAGGAGTCGAGCTTACCGGCCACATGACGCTCTCGGTCATCGTGCTTGTCGCCGCCCTGATCGCCGCGCTACTCACCTTCTCCCGCAGCCAGCCCGGCCAGACGCCGCCGCACATGCGCTGGCACGCCACGTTCATGGTCGCCGCCGTGGCCCTCATCCTCACGATGGGGTTCCTCACCGGGCTGAAGCTCATCGGCTCCTGAGCCCCAACCGCACACCACTTCCCGCCGGCCGCCGGGCCCTGCGTATCTACATCATACTGAGTCGCGCCTGGCCGGGGATGGACGCACCGGTGAAGCTGATGCCGCAGAGGACGCCGTTCCGGATTCTCGTCTCCGCAGTCCTGTCCACCCGCACCCAGGACCCGGTCACTGCCGCGGCCGCTGACCGCCTGTTCCAGGTCGCCCCTGACCCGCGCGCCTTGGCCCGTTTGAGTGCGGCCCGGATTCAGAAGCTCATCTACCCGGTCGGGTTCTATCGCACCAAGGCGAAGCTGCTGCCGGTGCTCTCCCGCATGCTCACCGAACGCTGGCACGGGCAAGTCCCGCGGACGCTGGCGGAGTTGCTGGAACTCCCGGGCGTCGGTCGCAAGGTGGCGAATATCGTCCTGAGCCAGGGATTCGGCCTGCCGGCAATCGCCGTGGACACTCACGTCCAGCGCCTGTCGAATCGACTCGACCTGGTGCGGACATCTCGGCCGGTTGACACGGAACGGAGACTGATGGAGATTCTGCCCCGCCGCGCCTGGAAGGACTGGAACCGGCTGCTGGTGGCGCTCGGACAGACTATCTGCCGGCCCCGCCAACCGCTCTGCTCATCCTGCCCGCTAAGCCGGCTCTGCCCGAGGCGCGGAGTGATACAGAGCAGTCGAAGTCAGAAGCCAAAGGCTAGAGGCTAGATGTCAGAAGTGCTGGAACCTGCTCTGCACTCTAGCTTCTCGCTTCTAGACTCTAGCTTCGTTCGCGCACCGTGGTCCAGTGCCCATCTTTACCGAGGCAGGAAGCGAGCAAAACGCGATAGGCCGGACGGTAGGCACGAGCGTACGTCGGCGAGTGATGGTACGCCGGGTAGCCTGACGCTGCGGCTTCGGCCGCCAGTCGCTCGAGGTCAGCAGCCTGCCGGGGCAGGCCACTTCGGCACCACCTGACCGCGGCTGCCAACCTTCGCTTCATCTGTTCAGGGTTGCCTTTGACCCGTATTGCACTCTCAACCATCGCCTCCACCAGCCATCTGGAATTCTGCATCTTGCACTCTGCACTCTGCAACTTGAATTGGGCGGCGAACAATGGCCTCAGATTGACCCGCACCAGCTTTCCTCTCGGGTAGATCTCCTCAATCAGCTCCTCTTCCCAGCGTTGGCTTGCGGCTTCCGCCCTTTGCCTTCTGGCTTGGGTCGCGAGCACCTGCAGTTCGTCCATCAGGCGCGCACGAGCACGTCGCTCGCTCGCGACCAAGTGTCCCGGCCCGAACACGCCCTGGTGGACCAGTTTGTAGATATCCGGGGCCCGCAACAGCGGGTAGTGCCTGCGGTGCCAGGTAAGGACGGAAGGCAGCGAACGGACCAAGGGGCTGGGGATCAGGGGTTAGGGACCAGGGGCTGGTCGCTTGGGCTCGCGTTTCAGCCGTGGCCCGATGAGATCAACTAACTCAAACCCGAGCCCCATCGCCGCACCCAGCTTCAGACCCATGAACGCCTGGCTGAAGACCGGTCCCATGCGGACATCGTAGCGCGAGCGGACGAGGAAAAGCAGCATCATCAGACCGTACCCTGCCGCAACTATGACCCCCATCACCACGAACCGGCCAATCTTGAAGCGGGCCAGCAGCTTCTGCGCATAGGCTCCTGCCAGCAGGGCAAACCCCACCGGCAGGGCGAAGATGACCGCCGCTGCCAGCGTTGCCGGACGAATCGGCGGTGTCATCGCCACCTGGGCCAGCAGCAACAGCAGGATAGTCAGGATTGCCAGGCCGGCGCCGCGCATCTGGACGATTGCATACATGAGTGAGCCGGTCAGACCGACGACAAGGAAAGGCAGCATCGGCCGCGGGAAGTGGAAGAACTGCCGCCTGAAGGTGAGGTACCCGACGATGACGACGGCAATCAGCGCCACCGCGACGTAGGCGATGGTGAAGAGACTCTCGCGGGCCGCTTTGCTCACGTGGTTTTTGTCCGGATGGTCGGACCCGATTTCAAGGGCGTCGAGAGGACCGAAGGCAGTGAACTGAGGCTGCGGGGCGCACTATGGTTCGCCTCAATCCCGGGATCCTATTCCGCTTCTTCGGCGTCCTTCGTCACCTTCTTGGCCAGGATTTCCTCGACGACGGAGAAGGGAACCGCCTCGTAGTGCTCGAAGTGCATGGTGAAGCTCGCCTTGCCCTGGCTCATGTTCCGGACGTCGGTCGCGTAGCCGAACATCGTCGCCAGTGGCACCATCGCCTTGATGACCTTGGCGTTGCCCTGCATGTCCATCCCGGATATCAGCCCGCGGCGGTTGCAGAGCGACCCCATGATCGCGCCGGCAAAATCCTCGGGCGTGACCACGCTTACGCTCATCAGCGGCTCGAGCAGTTGCGGACTGCCCGACTTGAACGCCCGGCGGAACGCGCGGGCGGCGCAGGTGCGGAAGGCGATGTCGGACGAGTCGACCTCATGGTACGAACCGTCAAGCAGGGTCACCCGGATGTCCACGATCGGGAAGCCGGCGTAGGCGCCCTTCTTCAGGACATCGACGACGCCCTTCTCGACCGCCGGGATATACTCCTTGGGCACGCGGCCACTTACCACCTTGTTCACGAACTCGAAACCCTCGCCCGGCTTCAGCGGCTCCAGCCGCATCACCACGTGCGCGTACTGGCCGCGGCCGCCGGTCTGTTTCACGTACTTCTCATTCACGTCAGCCCGGCTCGTGATCGTCTCGCGGTAGGCCACCTGCGGCGCGCCGGTGTCCGCGACCACCCCGAACTCACGGCGCAAGCGGTCCACCAGGATCTCGAGGTGCAACTCGCCCATCCCGGACAGGATAGTCTCCTCGGTCTCGGCGTCGGTCGTTACGATGAAGGTCGGGTCTTCCTCGGCCAGACGGTTGAGGCCCGTCGACAGGCGTTCGCGGTCATTCCGGTCTTTCACGCTGACGGCCACCGAAAGCACCGGCGACGGGAACTCGATCGCCATCAGCACGATGGGCGCTTCGCGGATGCAGACCGTATCGCCGGTCACCGTGTCGGACAAGCCGACCACCGCGCCGATTTCGCCGGAATAGAGCGCTTCCACCTGCTCCTGCCGGTTCGCGTGCATCCGGAGCAGACGGCCGACCCGCTGGTCCTTCTCCTGGGTTGGATTGTAGACGTAGCTCCCCGCCTTCAGCGTACCCGAGTAGACCCGGACATAGACCAGCTTGCCCACGTGCTTGTCGGACACGACCTTGAACGCGAGCGCTGCCAGTCGCCCTTCATCCCAGGGCACCCGCAAGACCTCTTCGCCGCCCGGATGGGTGCCGACCGTCGGAAGCAGGTCGATCGGGCTCGGCAGGTACGACACGACCGCATCGAGCAGCCGCTGGACACCCTTGTTCTTGAACGCGCTGCCGCAGATGACCGGGCAGACCAGATGCTTCAGCGTCGCGCCGCGGATGGCGGCGGACAGTTCAACCTTGCCGATGGGCTGGTCCTGCAGGAACTTCTCCAGCAGCTTGTCGTCTACCTCGGCCACCTTCTCCAGTAGGTTCTGCTTCCACTTCCGCTCGACGTCGCGCA
>VGIR01000100.1 GCA_016867815.1 candidate division WOR-3 bacterium
GCGCCAGGGATTGACCAGCGCATACTCCTGCTCCCGGCGCTCGACCTTGACGCGCTGGTTGATCGTCAGGTAACATCAATCGTAGCAGCAATGCGCAAAGGGGGTCACGATGTGCCCGGGCCGGCCCGGCTGGTTGCGTCGCCCGATTGACCTCGTCAGTGGTTTCGGCTATTGTCATTCTCGATCACCCACAAGGAGACAAGATGCGAATTCCGGTCCTTCTGTTTGCCCTGTTTGCCGTAGCCCTGGCCATGCCTCCGCGGCCCGGAGTGCTTGAAAGCCGGGGCGCGCCACTGCCGGTCTTTCCGCCCGGCGTAGAAGTGGCCGGACCCAACCGGCTGAGGGATGTAACCAACCTCGAGACCGTCACGATCCTGATGCAGTTCCCCGACAACAAGGCCGACACGCTGGCGCGCTCGCCGGCCCGGTTCGACTCGATGCTCTATTCGACCGGAGTCTACAACGGTCTAGAATACCGTGCAGGCAGCCTGAACGACTACTTCCTCGAGTGCTCGTACGGCAACTATCACGTGCGCGGCGGAATCGCCGGAGACCGTTGGTTCATGTCATCCTACAACTACTCCCGCTACTATGACGGTAACTACCTGCTCTCTACCGGCGATCAGCTAGCCGAAGAGAACATGGCGCAGATCGATGCCTACGTTGACTTCAGTGAATTCGACCTGAACAACGACAACCACATCGACGCGATGTTCATGGTCCACGCCGGGGCCGACGGCTCGGACAACGGCGACGTCAACTGCCTCTGGTCCCACGCCATACCCTACTTCAACTACCAGACCAATGACGGTGTGACGATCGACGGCGTCACCAACGTGCCGGAGTTCGCGATGGTCACCGAAGCCAAAGACACGACGATGTGCTGCATCGCGGTGATGTGCCACGAACTTGGGCACCTTGTCGGTCTCCCCGACCTGTACACCGGCAGCCGCAACGACTGGGGCCCGGGATACTGGAGCTTGATGTCGTACGGCGCGTGGGGCGCGGGCGGTAACACGCCGTGGAGTCCCTCCCACCCCGATGCGTGGTGTCTCAACGAAGCCGGGTTCGTCACCCCCACAGTCGTGACGACCAACCTGTACAATGTCCGCATCCCACCGGTCATCGACGAACCGGTCGTGTACAAAGCGTGGCGCGGCGGTACTGACCGCGATACCTGCTTCTACCTCGAAAACCGCCAGAAGAAGGGATTCGACTCCCCGCTGCCCGGCGCCGGCCTCGCCATCTGGCACATTGACCCGTCTCGCAGCGGCATGTGGAACGTGGTAGACCTCGAAGAAGACTCGACCTTCCACCTCGACCACGGGTTCGGATACCGGCCCGACCCCCATGTCTACCACCAGGAGATGGGCGACACGTCCGACGTGCTGCCGGGCATCTGGAACCGGGTGGTTTTTGACTCGGCCAGCAAACCGTCGAGCCGCGACCGCAGCAACCGCTCGACCGGGGTCTGCATCAGGAACATCCGCGAGTCCGGCGACACCATAATCTGTGATATCATCGTGAAACCTGAATCGGTCGGCATCGCTCAACTCCCGACTCCCCACTCCCCACTCACGCCTCCTCAGGCCTCCCCCAACCCCTTTTCACTCGAGGTCTACCTGTCCGGTCTGCCGGCCCGTGCCGATGCCCGCGTCTACTCGGCCGGCGGGACGCTTGTCTGGAACGCTCAGGTGTCGGCTGCTGGAAGTCTGAGTTGGTCCGGTCGAAACCAGTCCGGCGCCCGACTTCCGGAGGGCATCTACCTCGTGCAGTTGAACGGGACCTCAACTCTGCCTGTCAAGGTCGTGCTCAAACGCTAGCCGCGACAGAAGCCGAGGAAGGACGCTGCTTCTCCTTCCTGATGCCGGACTTCTGAGTTCTGACTCCGCCCGGGCTGGTGTCCGTCTTGACTTTGCTGGATGCCACCCTATCCTTTGCCCCTTAGTCAGTCATTGGGGGATCGTCTAACTGGCAGGACAGCTGGCTCTGGACCAGCCGGTTGGGGTTCAAATCCCTATCCCCCAGTTTCCACTGACCTGGCGCCACCCGGCTACGGGTGGCGTCGCGGTTTCCGGACCTCCGAGCTCGCCGCACCTTGGCCCGGTAAGCAGTCGTCACACCCCAGGCGTCCGGCGCGTGCGCAGTAGAAACACCTGACGGGAAACAAGCCGGGAATCGGCCGGCTACTGGTCGCCAGAGGGGCTGAGCCGCAACCTGCCGGTCGCAACGAACCAGTCGATAGTGTCCTTCACCGTATCGGCCAGGGCGCGCGGCGCGTATCCCAGTTCGCGCGCCGCCTTGGAGCGGTCCATCAGGCAATTGGAACGCAGGACTCGTAGCGAGTAGCTGGTGAATCTCGGCCTGGCCCGCCGCAGCCGGTAGTACAGCGGTGCGAACGAGGCAGCGAGACGAGCCAGCCAGAATGGGAGCCTGCGGGCCCGGGCCCTGACGCCCGTGACCCGCTCGAGCAGAAAGAGCAGGTCTCTCACCGAAATCCGCTCACCGGACAGGATGTAGCTCTCACCGCTTCGGCCTCTCTCGGCAGCCAGCAGCAACCCGGTGACCACATCCCGGACATCCACGAAGTCGTATGCCCCGTCGACATACGCGGACAGACGCCCGCGGGCGAAGTCCATGAAGAGATGTCCCATCTCCGAGAGCCGGAAGTCGTACGGTCCGACAATGCCGGAAGGAAAGGCGATGACCGCATCCAGTCCCTGCTCGATGGTCTTCCGGACCTCGATGCTGGCGCGAGCCTTGGAGCGGGCGTAGTCGCCGTCCAGCGCCTCGGGACGGAAGTCCGTTGTCTCACAGACTGGAACTCCGGGGGGCGGTTCCTCGAGGGCGTGGACTGAACTGGTGTAGACCAGCCGGCGCACGCCCGCCTTCAGGCAGGCCTGCGCCGCGTTTCGTGCCCCGAGCACGTTCACCTCCTGCAGCAGCTTCGACTGGCCGCCGGATATCGTTATGATGCCGGCAAGGTGATAGACCAGGTCCGCACCGGCAAAAGCCGCAACCAGGGAATGGAAGTCCCGTACGTCGGAGCGCACGACCTCGACATCGAGCCCGGCAATCGCCTCGGTTGTCTCGGAAGGGTGAACGACAGCCCGTACCATCCGCCCGCGGCGCACCAGCTCCCGGACCAGGACGTTGCCGACATGGCCGGTCGCTCCGGTTACGACGTTTACCGACCGGGAGGATACGGGCTCAGTGCTACCAGCAGCTATGTTGACAGTTTACTATATTAATCATTGCCTGTCAACATAAGCAAAGAAGGATGGACGCGGAGACCGTATGGCGGCTGCTACTGCGCCCGAGTTGAGTCCCGCTGACCTTCCGAGAGTCCCATGGCCATCTGCTCGAGGGTCTCGATGAACACCTTCAGGTCTTCTCGCCGGACCCGGCGCATCATCTGGGCCAGCCCCTGTCGCTGCACTTTCGCCAGGCCGCGCGCCACGGTCTGGCCCTTCGCAGTCAGGCGCACGAGCACGACCCGGCGGTCCTCTACCCCATGCTCGCGCTCAATCAGCCCCTTCCTCACCAGCCGGTCAACCAGTCCCGAAGCGTTGGCCTTGGTCAGGCCCAGGAACCGGGCCAGGTCGTTCATCCGCGATTCCCGCTGCATCATCAGGGCCTGCAGAATCATCGCCTGAGAGAAAGAGAACTCCTGCCCGAACGCCTCGATGGAAGTCAGCAGCCGCAGCCCGCGCACGAGGATCGGGCTCAGCCACTCGAGCTTGGAAAGGTAGAACTTCTCTCTGTTCATGACTGGTATGATTATGTAGGCGAACCGGGCTTTGTCAATGACCTGCCTACCGAACTTGTTTCCGTCTCCCTCCACAGCCGTGAGTGCGAGGCGCACGGCAACGGCGAGGGATTTCGCCCGGGTCTATTGACTCCGCTTCCCTGGCCGCTAGTATAGCCAATCATGAAAGAAGACGGCGTCGTCAAAGAGATACCCCACAAGTCCGAGAACTTCTCCGAGTGGTACACCGCGGTCGTCCTCAAGGCCGAGCTGGCCGACTACGCGCCGGTGCGCGGCTGCATGGTCATCCGGCCGTACGGCTACGCGCTCTGGGAGAACATGCAGGCCAGGCTCGATAAGCGCATCAAGGACACCGGCCACGTCAACGCCTACTTTCCGACCCTCATCCCGGAGAGCTTCCTGACCAAGGAAGCCGAGCACGTGAAGGGGTTCTCGCCCCAGGTAGCATGGGTAACGCACGGCGGCGACGAGAAGCTGACCGAACGGCTGGCGCTCAGGCCCACCAGCGAGGCCATCATCAACACGATGTACTCGAAGTGGGTGAAGAGCTACCGCGACCTGCCGGTACTCATCAACCAGTGGTGCAACATCTTCCGCTGGGAGAAGGCGACCCGCCTGTTCCTGCGCACCCTCGAGTTCCTCTGGCAGGAAGGCCACACGCTCCATCGCACCCGCGACGAGGCCCAAGTTGAAACGCTGAAGATACTCGACCTCTATGTTGACTTTGTGGAGAACGACCTCGCCCTGCCCGTGCTCGCCGGCGCCAAGCCCGAGTCCGAGAAGTTTCCCGGCGCGGTCGACACCTATTCCATCGAGGCGCTGATGCCCGACGGACAGGCCCTGCAGGCGGGCACGTCGCACCTCCTGGGCCAGCACTTCTCCGAGGCGTTCGACATCAAGTACCTGGACGAGGACAACACCGAAAAGCACCCCTGGGGCACGTCCTGGGGAGTCTCAACCCGGCTCATTGGCGGGCTCATCATGACCCATGGCGACGACAAGGGTCTGTTCATGCCGCCGCGCGTCGCTCCCTTTCAGGCGGTCATCGTTCCGATTCTCTTCGGCAAGAACGACGAGGCGGTGCTCGCCAAGTGCCGCGAGACCAAGGCGCAACTGGCAGACTACCGGGTGCAACTCGACGACCGCACCACCCAGACCGCGGGCTGGAAGTACAATGAGTATGAGATGCGCGGCGTGCCGGTCCGCATCGAAATCGGCCCCAAGGACGTGGCCAAGGAGCAGTGTGTGCTGGTGCCGCGTGACGGCTCAGGCAAGCGGTTCGTGCCGCTGGCCGGACTGCCCGAGACGCTGGGCAAGCTGCTGGACGAGATTCAGGCCGGGATGCTGGCGCGCGCCCGCGACTTCGCGGCTTCGCGCACTTCGGACGCCGCGACCGTGGACGAGTTCAAGGGTGCGCTGGAAGCAAAGCCGGGCTACGTCCGCGTCCACTGGTGCAAGTCGCAGGAGTGCGAGAACGCACTGATCGAGGCAACCAAGACCACTCCGCGCAACATGCCGGCGGACGACCAGGGAAGACCGGGCAAGTGCATCGTCTGCGGCAAGGACTCAGACACGGTCATCTACTACGCCCGGACGTACTGACCTCGGTCCGCCCGTCAGCAACCAGGCGCATTCACCCGCATCGCCGGCCCCTACATCACGGCGTGTGACCAGGAACCAAGATGCTGAGTGCTAGCGGACGGTGATGAGGTCCCGGATCGACTCGAACTTCTTCGGCCCGATGCCCTTGACGTCCTGAATCTCTGCGGGCGAATCGAAGCGTCCTACCGTCTCGCGGAACTGGATGATCCGCTCCGCCGTCCTGGGACCGATACCAGGCAGCGTCTGCAGCAACTCGGAGCTGGCGGTGTTGATGTTCACGAGACCGCCGGTCTGCCGGCGGACCAGGCCGGGCGTTGCCGGGTATAGCCTGACGGGCGGGACGCGCGGCAGTGTTTCCTGGGCGGCCGCGAAGGAAATCCAGAGGTCGGTCAGACTCTGCGGCACCCGCCTGCCCGTGACCGGAACTGCTGCCCGCTCCAGCCACTGTTCGGTTGTGGCGACTCGGTAGGTTCCGGGCAACCGGTTCCTGACGCGAACACGGCCCACTTGCGAGGCTTCCGGCCAGACTGCGGTGTCGCCTGTAACGAAGTAGTCGGCGCCGGCCAGCAACGGCGCGGGCTCGTGTGGACCGATCTTCTCCGGTACCACCAGCCGCGCCAGCATGGTGTCGTCCATTGAAACCAGACGCACGGCTCGGCGATAGGGCGCCGCGCCAAACAGCGACCCGCGGTTGAGAGGACCTGCACCGAGCCCGGCTTCGATCTCGTAGGCGGGCAAGACCGCGATATCCGCCTTCGCCTGGCGCCGCACCGCCTCTGCAACCAGCGTGCCGAGTTGCAGCAACCCGGCGCTGTCCGGCAGGTACTCTACCGCGTTCAGACAGAGAGACGAGTCCTCGACTGCCCGGTCAAGTCCGCGCAGCCACGCCCCGGCCGACGAGCTGTCCCTGTCAGATCCGGGATCAACGTTCATCTGACGAACCTCCGTCTGGTAGATTGTCCGCTCGGTCTTGTTGAACAGCAAGTCGACAATCCCCAGCCGCTGACCGAAGGCAGCTGCTGTCACTACCGGGGTCATCTCTGCCCCGGCCATGCGGTTCTCGACTGCCCCAGTGCTGCCGCAGCAGACGACAAGGTCTATCTCTCTGAAGCTGTCGGCGATTGCGCAGCCATCCTCAGTGCTGAGGTGCCCGACGGCGATGACGACGTCCGCGCTCTCGGCGAGCGCCAGCGGCAGGTACCGGCGCATCTGACTGGCCGGGTCATCGACTACCCAACCACCGACGTCTTCGCGCAGGTTCAGCCGTGGTATGGACGGATCGGTGATCCCGATCACCGCCAGCTTCACTCCCATGATGTCTCTTACCAGGTACGGGCGGAAGAGCGGGGTCCGTCTTCGGAGTGCGACGTCAAGCGTTGGATCGGTGAGAATCGGGAACCTGGCCGTCCTGGCCAAGATCTCGAAGTTCGCAGCCCCGCCGGTGAAGTCTCTCGGACCAGGCACGGCGGCGTCGTATCCGGCCGCGTTCATGAATTCGACCGCGGCCCGGCCCTGAGAGCTGTCGCCTGCAGGTGAACCGAACCCGAAATCGCCGCAGTCAAGCAGAAGCGTCGCGTCGGTCCGCTCCTTCCCGATGAGCCGCAGTAGGTTGTCCCAGCCGCCGAGCAGCCGACGCGGCAGGCCCGCCGAGGCGAAATCGGCACTCGGCGTGCTCCGGCCGTGGAGGTCACCCGTGTAGAGAATCCTCAGGGCCTGGAAGTCCGAACGGGATGGAGGCGCGGCACAGACCAGCGCGAGCAAGAGACCCAGCACGCTCGTAATATAGCCGCTGCCCGCCTCGAATCAAGCCCGCACCGAGCTTGACACTCAGAAGGAGTGCTCTAGAATCCCGGCGTGGATATCTTCGACAAATGTAGAGAGTTCGCTAAGATCGTACAGCAGGCCAAAGACAACGACTATTACCCCTATTTCACACCGATAAGCTCGGAGCCTGACCGGCGGGTGATCATCCATGGCCGGGAACTCCTGATGATGGGCTCGAACAACTACCTGGGACTGACCACCCACCCGCAGGTGAAAGAGGCCGCAATTGCCGCGATCCGGAAGTACGGCAGCGGCTGCACAGGCTCGCGTTTCGGAAACGGCACCCTGGACATCCACGTCGAACTGGAAGAGAAGCTCGCCGCCTTCTACAATAGGGCCGAATGCGTGGTCTTCTCGACCGGCTACTCGGCCAACCTGGGTGCGATCTCGGCGCTGGTCCGGCGCGGCGACGTCGCCATCACCGACCGGCTCGACCATGCCTCAATCGTAGACGGATGCCAGATGTCGTATGGGACAGTGAAGCGCTTTGTCCACAACGACATGCACTCGCTCGAGCACGTCCTGACGACCGCCCACGCCGACGCCGGCAAGATCATCGTCGTCGACGGAGTCTTTTCAGTCGAAGGCGACCTCGCCCCGCTCGACCAGATGGTTCCGCTTGCCCACAAACACGGGGCGCGTTTGATGGTCGACGAGGCCCACGCCGTAGGAGTGATGGGCAAGAACGGGCGCGGCACGGCCGAGCACTTCGGGGTCGAGGACAAGGTCGACCTGATCATGGGCACCTTCTCCAAGACATTCGCCTCGATCGGCGGCTATGTCGTCGGCGACTCGGAAGAGATGTCGTTCATCCGCCACCAGGCACGTACCGTCCTCTTCTCTGCCGCCATCCCGGCCGCGGCGACGGCCACGGTCATCGAGACTCTCCGGCTCCTCCAGGCCGAACCCGAGCGCCGCGAGCATCTCTGGAAGAACACCCGCCGGATGAGTTCCGGCCTGCGCGCGATGGGTTACAACCTGGGGACCTCGGTGACTCCCATCATGCCCATGCACATCGGTGACGACGTCCGGACCATGACCTTCTGGCGGGGGCTATACGACGCCGGCATCTTCACGAACGCCTTCGTCCCGCCCGGCGTCCCGCCCGGACGTTCGCTCATACGGACTGCAGTCATGGCGACGCACACCGACGCGGACATGGATGAAGCTCTCGAGAAGTTCGAGAAGGTTGGCCGAAAGTGCGGAATCATAGCCTAGGTCGTGGTTAGGGTCCAACCGGTCGGATCCGGCGCGGACCTCGACCGGTTCGTCAAGCTGCCTTTCCGGCTGTACCGCAACGACCCGAACTGGGTCCCGCCGCTCATCTCCGACACCAAGCGCACCCTCACGCCCGGCCGCAACCCTTTCTGGAACCACGCTGAACGTGACCTCTTTCTGGCCATGCGCGACGGTACGGTCGTCGGCCGCATCGCCGCCATCGTCGACCGCAACCACAACGACTACCACCGGTCAAAGCTCGCGTTCTTCGGCCATTTCGAAGCCGAGGACGACCAGGAGGTCGCCGGTGCGCTTTTCGCCGCCGTCGACGACTTCGCCCGGGCCCGGGGACTGACCGACGTCTATGGACCAGCGAACCCTTCGCTCAACGACGAAGTGGCGATGCTGATTGAGCCATTCGACTCACCCCCGATGGTGAAGTCGTCATACAACCCGGCGTACTACCCCAGACTCGTCGAGGCGGCCGGGTTCACGAAAGTGAAGGACTTCTACGCGTTCTCGATGGAAACGGACCAGCCCATCCCCGAGAAGTACGAGCGGATTGTCAAGGCGCTCCGTGCCCGTCCGGAGATAGAAATCCGGCATCCCGACCTCAAGAACTTCAAGCCCGCCCTGGACCTGGTGAAGCAGGTCTACAACGACGCCTGGTCGAAGAACTGGGACTTCTCCCCGATGTCGGACGAGGAGATGGAAGACCTGGCCCGGCAACTCAAGCCGCTGCTGGTACCAGACTTCATCTCGATGGTAATGTACAACGGAGAGATTGCGGCGATGAGCATCGGCCTGCCCGACTACAACCAGGTACTAAAGAAGATGAATGGCCGGCTCTTCCCGTTCGGCTGGCTCACGTTCCTGACCGGACGCCGTCACATCAACCAGGGGCGGCTCTGGACACTGGGTGTGATGCACAAGTTCCGGCACCAGGGCTTCGATGCCCTGCTGTACTACGACTCACTGCTGGCCGCCCGCAAACACGGATACAAGCGCGGCGAGTTATCCATGATCCTTGAGGACAACCTCCCCATCATCCGCCCCATCACGAACCTCGGCGCCCGGATCTGCAAGACCTACCGCGTGTTCCAGCGGCCGGTCTAGCTACTTCGGCGTCAGCGTCCGGATCACGGCCTCAGTCTGGGACAAGGCGTCCAGCTTCGGCTTCCCGGGATGGTAGACCAGTCCGTCGGCCATGTAGAACCGGCCCCGGAAATTGAACGAGTAGTTGACAAACGGCCCGCCGATCACGTCGCGGTCATTCCTCCAGATTCCGGAGAGCCGGACGCAGGGCCCGGCCAGGAAAGCGATCGTCTCA
>VGIR01000101.1 GCA_016867815.1 candidate division WOR-3 bacterium
CCAGTCCTCCGGTAGACTCCTCCCCCTGCTCTCTGGTAGATTCCTCCCCCAGCTCTCTGGTAGATTCCTCTCCCTGCTCTCTGGTAGACTCCTCCCCCTACTCTCTGGTAGATTCCTCCCCCAACTCTCTGGTAGGCACTCTCCCCAGCTCTCCGGTAAGCTCTCTGCCAGCCCGTCGAACCGGACAACGGCTGCGGCCCTTGGCTTGACTGTCGGCCAATACTCTTTATCCTCAGAGCCGAAATGCCGGTCCCATTGCCACCGGGCTTGGATGCGAAGGTGCGGACTGCGGTGAAGCACTTCTGGGCCACGCGCACCGCGCAGGCCCGCAAGCAGCATCGCGGCAGGAAGGTTGACCAGGGCGCACGCAGCGCGGTCACCGGCGGCGCTCAGATGGACGGCTTCATCGACCTCTTCGCCCGGCTCATCCGCGACGCCCACATGCCGGAAGACTGCATCCATCGCTCCTCCAAACTCGAACTGCCCGGCTTCTACCGGCCGACCAAGGAATGGGACCTGCTCGTGGTCAGGGACGGCCAGTTGATCTGTGTGCTTGAGGCCAAATCGCAGGTCGGCCCCTCATTCGGCAACAACTTCAACAACCGCACCGAGGAAGCGATCGGCAGCGCGGTCGACCTCTGGACGGCCTACCGGGAAAAGGCCTTCAACCTCGACGTCAAGCCCTGGCTCGGCTACCTGTTCCTGCTCGAAGACTGCCCGCGTTCGCAATCGCCGGTCTCGGTGCAGGAGCCGCACTTCCCGGTCTTCCCCGAGTTCAAGACCGCATCGTACGCCAAACGCTACGAACTCCTCTGCCGCAAACTCGTGCGCGAGAACAAGTACAGCATGGCCGCGTTCCTGCTCTCGGAGTCCAAAGCCGGTGCGGGTGGCGCTTACTCCGAGCCTGCGCCTGACCTCACCTTCACCGCGCTGGCCCGGTCGCTGGTTGCCCACGTCGCCGCCCACTCCTCCTGACATGGCTACCGAGCCCAGGACCTTCCACCGCCTGATTCTCGGCGACGCGCGGAGCATGCCGTACGTCCCGGACCAGTCGGTACATCTTGTCGTCACGTCTCCCCCGTACTGGAACCTAAAGCGCTACAACGAGACCGAAGGCCAGCTCGGCCACGTGGCCGACTACGAGAAGTTCCTCGCGTCGCTCGAACAGGTCTGGCGCGAATGCTTCCGCGCGCTCGTGCCCGGCGGCAGGCTCGTATGCGTGGTCGGCGACGTCTGCCTCTCGCGCCGACGCTACGGCCGGCACCTCGTGATGCCGCTCCATGCCGACATCGTGGTCATGTGCCGCCGCATCGGCTTCGACAACCTGAACCCCATCATCTGGGACAAGATTGCCAACGCCAACTACGAGGTCGAGAACGGCTCCAAGTTCCTCGGCAAGCCCTATGAACCCAACGCCATTATCAAGAACGACATCGAGTTCATCCTCATGCAGCGCAAACCCGGTGGCTACCGCCAGCCGACCGAAGAACAGCGCCGACTCTCCAAGCTCACCAAGAAAGAGTACGCGGACTGGTTCCGCCAGTTCTGGACCATGACCGGCGCATCGACGAGGCAGCACCCCGCCCCCTTCCCGCTTGAGCTTGCCACACGCCTCGTCCGCATGTTCTCATTTCATGGCGACACGGTCCTCGACCCCTTCTCCGGCACCGGCACTACCATGCTCGCCGCCCTCAACACCGCCCGCAACTCCATCGGGATTGACGTTGACCCCGAATACTGCCGCATGGCCCTCCGCCGCCTGGACGGCGAGTCTGGTCCTCTCTTCGCGCGAGCGAGCATCGAATACCGCACCGCCTCGGACCTTCTCGCTCCCTCGACCGTCACCGCCGTCGCCGACGCGCCGCCCCGCAGACCTTCGCGTAGGCGATATATCCGTCGCTCCTTGACAAGCTCATAGTTGGACGCTATGCGCCCGGAAGACCCTAAGCGACCGACCAGAGAGCAAGTCAAGCAAGCCATTCTGAGGTCAGGGTATCTGCTTGAGATGCGTGTGGATCGCCTGTTCAGACAACAGGAGTTCACGACGGAACCCAACGCTCCCTATCCAGACCCGACTACTGGTAGGGCACGCGAGATTGACCTAGTTGCTCGCTGGACCTCTACGACATCCCCAAGCGAAGTGAACGCGCTTGTGCTCTGCGAGTGCGAGAACAACTCACAGCCGGTGGTTTTCTTCGGCACGCCGGCTGACCCCGAGCGTGATATGGATGAGTCGTACGTCGTATCGGGCTTTCCGCTTGGCATCGACGCAGGCGCAGGTGTCCCAACGCACCTAGCTTCCCTTCATGGCAGCAACCGCGACCTTCACTCGTACGGATGGCCACTTGCTACGCAGTACTGCACGTTCAAGCCGCCCAAGCGTGACAACGATGGCCGATGGATGGCACTCCATAACGACGAGCAGCATGACACTCTGGAGGCATTGCGCCAGGCAACATGCTGCCGGGTAGAAGCTCACTACCAAGAGATGCATGGCATGCTGGTCAGTCTTCTCGACCCCGGCGAGTGGTCGATGGCACAGGTCTACTACCCAGTCGTGGTTCTCGGCGGCGAGATGTACCTCTGCAGCAATAGTAGGGGCCACTTCTCACTTAGGAAGACCCAGCACGTGAGATTCATGAAGCAATGGTCTGGATTGAACCTAGCCAGCGGAGTCTCGGTGGGAATCGACATCATCAGCGAGCGCCACGTGCCAGCGTACGTCCGTTGCGTTCGCAACGAGGTCCAGTACCTTAGTAATCTAGTCAAGTCCTACGAAGCCGGAATTGTCAAAGCCATCGCGCAACTTGGCCAGAAGATCAATGGGGACGAGACCCCTGCCGCGCTTCGTCGAGTAGTCGAACGGCACGCCAGCAGGCTCGACGAAGACGACACGGACTAGTTTGCGGGCTGTGCGGGACGGTTCCTCATCATGAACCTCGGGAACACGCCCAATTCCGCGCGAGAGTGGACCACAGCCTCACCGCCTGCATTCCCGCCTCGGCCATCCGGCAGTTCCTGGAGTGGCGGTGACATCGACTTGACTCCCCGGCATCAGCTCTAGAATCCCGACCGTGAAGGCACGTGGAGTCCAGTCGGTCATTGGTGGAGGCCTGCAATGCGTGAGGCGTCCATCTCCTCCCCGGAAAGGTGCGACGTAACATGCTACCCAACGACCCCCGTCTTCCAACCAAACTCGATCCATGGAAGATCATCGACCGACTTGAGTCCATCCGGGCCGACGAGCCCATTCCAGCGGAGATTATCCGGGCGGTCGCGGATGAATTGAGCACATGGGCAGACCGTAGGTGCGCCGAGGTGATTGCTGCTCTAGAGAAAGCGCACGAAAACAAATGGGCTGATGGTCTGGCTGGAGCCTGGAGAGAGCACCGCGACAGACTGTACTCAACCTACTTCAGCCTCCGCTGCTTCTCGTTCGAACTCGGCACAGGACAGGACAGCCTGCTCGACGGTCGTCGCGCGAGTATCGTGTTTCACGCCTCCCATGAGCTGCACCGCTACCTGATGGGCTACTTGTCAGGACTGCCAGATGCCAAGGTCATGAATGCGGAACGTCGACGGGATGCAGCGGCGTTCGGTCGTGCTCACAAGCAGGCCTATCTCGATAGCCTTGCCTCAATCCTGAAGACAGTTGAACACGACCTCGACGTGTTCTCGCGAGTGACCGAGCAGTTCGTGTCCGGCTCAGCGGAGGGGCCAGTCACCTTCCGGTCCCCTAGCTGGCAGTACGATTTTGAATTCGCGGCTGAGGGTATCCTGCTGGGACTGCTCCCTACGGGTGACCCTGCTTCGATAAACAGTGGCATGCCGCCCAGCCCGGTTGCCGGTGCCAGCGTCGTTCGCGGGCACCTCGAATCAGTCCTTTTCCGTAGAGACTTCCTTGCCGCTCTGCATGGTGCCCGAGAACCGAGCTGCGGGAGAAGTTACGATGCTGTAAGGGCACTGAAAGAGAACGGCTTGCTCATTGGGGAGGAAGGTTCATGGGCAAGTAACGCCTACGGGCTGCTGTCAGAAGTGCACCATTCCGGCGCATTCCTGACAACGGGAGAGGTCTTCATGTTGAGCCAGCTCACCAGAGAGCTTCAGAAGCTGATCGACTCGCGTCACCAAGCAAAGCAAGAGAACGAGCACACGTGACGGCGAAAGGTGTCGGCGTACGCCTCAACGTCGCCTGCGGACTTGACACCCCGCCCGCGAGGTCGACTTCACTCACTCGGCATCTGCCGACGACTACTGACCACGTCTAGGCCCGCCTGCCTTAGGGTCGGGCTTGGACAGGAGTTTCTCAGCCAACATCATGGCAGTATCCGAAGACATCCCGTTCTTCTCGCATAAGGCGGTGAACTTCGCGCGGCCCAACGCCTCAATGCAAGCGCGCAGTCCGGCTAGACACCACCCGGGCACAAGTGCCATGCCGACGGCAAGGGAATCGGCCAATGCCTCGACGAATCTAGGGATAGCCTCATCGTATTTGCCGGCATCGACCAAAACGGCACCGTAGTTCCACAGGTTATGTGCCACCCCCTGCTGATGACCGCGACCGCGGTTGATTGCCAGCGCCTCCTCGATGTACGGTACGGCCTTATCCAACTCGCCTTTGCCTCTGTAGACCAGCCCGATGTTGCCGAGCGTGGTCGCCTCGCCCTCCCGATCTCCGGTCTGGCGGTCTATTGCCAGGGCTTCCTTGAAGTACTCAAGCGCCCGGTCAAAGTCACCCCTGTGATAGTGGACCAAACCGATGTTGCCTAGCTGGTTTGCCTCGCCAGGCTTGTCCTTGATTTCACGCGCCGCGGCAAGCCCCTCCTCAAGATACGGCAGTGCCTTGTCGGACTCTCCAAGGTCCGCGTAGATATTCCCGATATTACTGATCGCGGCCGCCTCCCCAACCTTGTCGCCCATTCCGTGCGTCAGGGAACGTACCTGCTGCATGCTCCCAAGGGCTTCTTCGAATCTGCCCTTGACCCGGTACACGAGTCCGAGGTTGCCGAGGAACGAAGCTAGCCAACGCGTGTCTCCAGCCTCCGCGGCCAGTGCCTCGCCTCTCTCGTAGCAGGCAATTGCCCTTTCAAGCTGTCCGGTCCGGTGGCAGAACATCGCGGCCTTGTGCAGATGGCTCAACGATGTCAGCTTCTCTGCCCCCGCGCAGAAATCTCCGAGGCTCTCGGAGACTATTGATACATCGCCAAACTGCGCCCACGCGGTATACCCGACGTCGACGAGCAGATCGAGCTCCACGCGGCTCTGCGGAGCCTGAAACCCGATTCCAGCGCCATGCCCCATGTCCGCGTACTTGTGAAGCAGTGTGCCGCACGCCTGCTTCCAGACGTCATTCCCGGTCTCACGATACTGAATCCCGAGCGTGTAGATTACACTCACCGCGTCCCTATCAGGCAGGCGCGCGAGCATCGCGTCGAATGACGGCTGCAGAAACCCAGCTCTGCCGTAGACAATACGAACGACGTGATCTCTAAGCTTGTCAGGAACAACTCGGAATACCCTCTTCCGTCCACCCGAGTATGTATCGACGTGTCCCATAGGTTTCAGCATAGTTGCCAGCACAATGTGCTCGGGCATGGGTGATTCGTCCTCAAACAGACCTCCCCGCACCGCCATCTCGGCCAAGAACTCAGCAGTGTCACGGAACCCAGTCTTTGCACCCTCACGCAGCAGGTCATCGAAAACGCGGCCCATCAGCCCAAAGCTGTCCAGGATACCGACTAGGCTCCCATGGCGTTGCCAGTGTAGGTAGGCCATCACAGCAAGTGCCGGGTTGAACTCGGAAACCCTCGCGATTTCCGTCCTCACATCAGGAGGGACTGGCACGATCTGAGCTGCATTCACCATCGGCGCGAGTTCTACGATCTCAGGCGTCGCATGGACTCTGTTGAGGGCCTCCTCGATACTGCCCATGTACCGAGTCGCCACGATCACTCTGGCGCCGGCGCGCATAGCCCAGTTGAGCAGCGACTCCAAGTCCGACTGGTACTCGTGGCAGTCGTCGAACACGATGATGTCGCTCTTGTGCGTTCTGTCCCGAATCAGCGCGGCCAGGCCGGGCAAGTTCTTGCTGAACAGGCGGGTCTGCGCAAAGCGGAGGTGACGGTTGCTCTTTGCCGCCTCAATCAGCAACCGGGACTTTCCTAGTCCGCCCGAGCCGCAGACGACTAGCATCTTCCTTGGTCCCGCAATGAAGCCCAGCACGTCCTCCAAGGGCGTGGCCTTGACCTCGACCTTATCCCCGACCTGCCTATGCTCTGCCCGCTCGCGGATGAAGTCAAACTCGTGCCTCTCCCCAAGCTCGTCCCCGTAGAACTGCCTGTAGTCAACCAGCGGCTCATCCTTGTCCGACAAGTTGGCAGCCGGACCTTGCGCTCGCTTGATCTCGACGCGGACTTGCCGCGCCGTCGCGGCCTTGCGGCCGTAGTAGATTGTCACCATGAGCGCCACAACCCCCAAGACGCCCCAGACCCACCCAGGAACGCCAGCCAAGAAGTGCATCATCGCTGCCAAGTCTAGGCGGGCACTCTTCTGAGTCAATCTCACGCGGGGAAGAGCGGGGGAAAAGCGGGCCACTCCGTCTATCATTATGAATCCGAAGCCTGTCAACGGACAGCATACAGCATGCAGTAGACAGCACGCTAGAGCATTTCAGATTGCAGATTGTCGATTGTAGATTAACGCGGGCGTAGCCCGCGGACTTCAAGCCACAAGCCTCCAGTTAGCGCAAGCACAAGCTCAAGCCCAAGCCGGCTGACAGCCTCCTGCCACTCGATCGTTCGACCCGGCTTCCCGCCGGGCGGAACAGGTGGGGAACACCCGAATGATCGGGCTACAGCACAAAGCCGCCCGGAAGAGACCTGGATTGGTTCCTATCGGGCGGCGGACAGACTACTAGGGGTAGAAACGGGGACACGATACTCAATTACCTCCGAGGCGCGTCAAGATGCTGTCGGACCAGGCCGCGCACCCCATTTCGGCAAGCTCCCACGAGGCATTTCAGATTGCAGACTGCAGATTGCAGATTGGCGCGGGCGTTGCCCGCTAGCCCCAAGCCGCAAGCAGCAAGCTAGCTCAAGCGCAAGCTCAAGCTCAAGCCGGCTGTCGGTTCACGGCTGACCGCTTCCGGCCACTCGGTCCCTATCCCCTCCGATTTGACATGGCCGGAGTCAGGAGTATCCTACTCCCGATGGATGTCGGATTCAGCTCGGCCTTGACGGCATTGGGAGATATGGGAAGTGTCCCTCTTTTCTCCCTTCTTTTCCCCGACCGGGTTTTTCAAGGCGCGCCGATCCCGCGGCGGTAGTGTATCGATGGTGCGAGAATCAGTAGCGACGTACGAGATTAGCGAACGTCCGGGCAGTGATCTCGACGCAGCAAGACTCGAGTACGATCTGTTTCACGCTGCAGGCTACGTCGGAGAAGCCGCGTCCCGGAGACTGGAATCGTACGACCGGTATCCCAGGACCGCGTTCATAGTCGCCAAGACCCAGGGGAAGTACTGCGGCGTTGTACGCATGATCCACCCGCATGAGACACCAGAGGGCTGTCTGCATCTGCCTACCCTCGACGATTTCGAGATCTATGGCTGGGCTCGCGTCCAACTCGCCCAAATCCCTGCCAATGGACTAGTTGAGATAGGCACCATGTCTGTTCTGCCCGAGCACAGAGGTCGATGCTCACGAATTCTCATAAGAAGGATCATGACCTATTGTTGGTCTCGACACATATGGTACGCCCTATCCTCTATTGACGCCCATTACTTCCTAGCGCTCGTCAGCAACAGGTTGCCGTTCAAGCAGATAGGGGAAGCAGAACACTACATGGGCAGTCAGACGGTTCCCACTGTGTTCGAGTCTCACAAACTTGACCTTCGGTACCAGCCGCTGCTGCTGTACTACCGAGCACGGCACTGCTGCGACCTAGGGCGACTATGGAAAAGGGCGAAATGGGGACACTCTACTGAATAGACTCAGAAGCGCGTCAAGGGAGTGGGGACTTAGTCACAGCCCAAGCGCGGGTAGCGCGGCTGCGCCGCGAGGTTGAGGTCAAGGTTGAGGTTAGGACCAGGGCCGAGGGCCGGCTGAAGCCTCGGGCACTCGATCGCTCGACCCGGCTTCCACCGAGCCGAACAGGTGGGATCGCCCGACTAGTCGGGCTACAACGCAAAGCCGCCCGGAAGAGACCTGGGTTGGTTCCTATCGGGCGGCGGACAGACTACTAGAACTTGTCCTGCAGGGCCTTTATCCGAGCCAGCTCGACCTTGACGTCCTCGCCCTTCTGACCCTCAGGCTTGCTCTTGAGCAACTCCTGGTATATGGCCGTAGCCTTGGCGAAATCGCTGGCATTGCGGTACGCGCGGCCCGCGGCCATCATGGCATCGAACGCCAGCGGGGACTTGGGCCACCGGCGCGACACCGCCTCGTAGGATCTGGCGGCAGCCGCGTTGTCACCCTCCTGCTCTTCGCAATTCCCGATGCCGAACTGCGCGGCCGGGCTGAGGAGCGGGTCGTTCTTCACGCGGCCGAGGAAGACCCCGAACTCCCTTTTGGCCTCGGGAGTGCGGCCGGTGTTGTAGTAGACGTTGGCCAGGTAGAAATGCGCTTTGGCTCCCAGGAAACTCCCGCCGAACCGGGCGGCAACGTCCTTGAAGGCGGTTTCGGCCTGCGCGAAGTTGCCGGTGGAGTAGATACCGATGGAGCGAGTGAACGCCATCTCGGCCTGGGGATTCGCCCCGGTACTCCGGTTCTGCAGCAGTAGAATGGCGATGACGATGACAGCAATCGAAGCCGCGGCACCGATCCAGACCTTCTGCCGGTCGCGGTAGTAGAACTCCATCGCCCGTTCGACGAGCTTCTGGAACCGGTCTTCCTTCAGGTCCCGCTTGCTGACGTAGTGTTTGCCTTTGAAGCGCATGGTATCCTTTTCATTCTACCCCTGAGGCGATTCGAACGCCTGACCTACGGTTTAGGAAACCGTCGCTCTATCCACCTGAGCTACAGGGGCTTGGTTGCCGATTATAGGAGAAGCTCGACGCAAGTCAAGGAAGCTGGCCGGCCGGGTGACAGAACCAGGAATCCGGGCCGACGCCCCGGATCCACCTTCCAGATTCTCAAGCCGGTCTTGCACCGGGCTGGTTGCGTCGCAGTTCTGGCCTGGGTACATGGTGACCCCCTGAGAGAGGTAAGACGGTCAGCGGGAATTGCTCCGCGGAGATGGAGAGAGATGAGACGGAACGTGCGTGAGATTTGTCGGTCGGCAG
>VGIR01000102.1 GCA_016867815.1 candidate division WOR-3 bacterium
GGTTTTCCCGTTCTCACCGGAGCTGACCCTCGATGTCTCAGACACGATGAAGTACGACGATAACATGGCGGCCAGCGCCTGGTGTCAGAACGTGGCCGGCGGCGGCTGGGGCGTCAAGTTCATCAGTCCGTCCGACAACGTGACCCTGGCCGGGGCACTGATCTACTTCTATAGCGGCTGGCCGACCCCTGGTGACAGCTGGGCGAAGGTAAGGATCATGGCCGATGACGGCCCCGGCGGCTCGCCCGGAACCGAGCTCTACATTTCCCCGGCAAACGTCAAGATCACCAGGGGCGCGTGGAACTACATTCCAGTCAACGTCCCGGTCGTGGCGCAGAACTTCTACATCTTCTACAAGCAGGTCGGAGCCAACCCGAACTGCCCGGGCCTGGCAATCGATGCCAGCAACAACGCGCCCTCGCACCGCAAGTGGCAGATGGACGCCGGCGGCAATTTCTCCGAGGACAATACGCGCGGGGACTGGATGATCCGAGCGGTGATCGACTGGACCCCGCAGGACACCAATGCTGCGGCTGCCTGGTTCGCCACCAACATGCCCAATGACACGCTGCCCAACATCAACTTCCAGATCCGCGCGACGATCAAGAACATGGGCTCCGCTCAGCTCCCCATCGGCACGCCAGTGCGTTTGGGAATCACCGGCCCGGAGGGCTACAGCTACCACGATACCATGGCGACGGGAACCGCGCTCAACCATGGCGCGACCGCGCAGATGAACTTCTCGCCGACCTGGCACATCCCGAACGTAGCCGGCGTCTACAACATCAAGGTCTGGACCGAGGCCGCGGGCGAGGATTTCCCCGCAGATGACACCATGGCCTATGACCTGAGCTGCGCGAAGTGGATAGAGTACCACGTCGATGCCAACATGCACTGGCTCACCTGGGGCGGACCGGAGCGGGTTGTCAAGTTCAACCCCGCCGACTTCACCGGGCTTGCGTATCCGATCAAGATATCGCGCATGCGGGCCGACTTCTACTGGCACAACACATACCCGTGGCCAGATACGTCGTTCATATTCAACATCTACGGTGACGACGGGACGACGCTCCTGTACGAGAGTGAAACCCTGGAAGCGATACCGGGCACGCCGGGACCGTACCGGGCCGCCGACGTCGACTCGAGCATCATCATCACGTCCGGCAACTTCTACGTGGGCGTGGCGCCGATCAGCTCAACCGGCCATCCCTCGAGTTGTGCCGACAGCGGGACTACCGACCATAGCTACTACGGCTTCCCGGGTGGCTGGGCGGTCTGGACTCCGGGGACCGGGCTGCACGGCAACTACTTCATCTCGGCTGCGGTGCAGGGCGGCGTCGGCATCGACGAAGGCTTCGAACCGGGCATCACCACGCCGAGCCTCCAGATCACGAACTACCCGAACCCGGTCACCGACCAGGTCACGCTGAAGTGGCAGGTGCCGGTCCGCATGCCGCTTTCGGTCAACCTGTACGACGCGACCGGAAGGCTGATGAGGAACCTGTACACCGCCAACGACAAGGCGAGAGTGGGTACGCTCACCATGGACACCGAGTCGCTGTCCGCAGGAATCTACCTGGTGCGGCTTGAGACTGCCAATGGTTCGGCCACCCGCAAGATCGTGATCGACAGATAGCCGCAGACTGACCTGTGACGGGGCGGGTTCTCCCGCCCCGTTTCTCTTATTCGGGACGGGAGTTGCGGCGGCGGACGTCGCCCGGTGACGTCCTTGCGGCTTGACCCGACTCCTGTCCTGAAGATACTTCTCTGATGCGCGCCAAAAGCGTTGACCGTAGACCGGCGGCCGACAACCGCAAGTCGCCGGTCCCCGGTCGCCAGGCTCCCGACCGGCTTTGGTTCTTGATCATCACCGGGGCCGCGTTCCTCCTGCGGCTGATTCACATCCTGCAGGTGCGGCAGAACGACCCGCTGTTCCTGTCGCCCCAGATGGATGCTCTCTACCACCACGAGTGGGCTCTTGCCGTCGCCGCCGGCAAGCAGTTCATCGCCGACGCCTACTTCCGTGCGCCCCTGTATCCCTACTTCCTGGGTCTGCTGTACAAGATCCTCGGCGCGAATCTGCTGGCAGTCAGGATAGTACAGGCGCTCATCGGCAGCGCCGGGTGCGGCCTGGTCTACCTGCTCGCGGGGCAACTCCTGAAGCCGCAAGCATCAAGCCCCAAGCCGCAAGCAAGTCCGAAGTCCGGTCTTCATCCTTCATCCTTAATCCCTCATCCCTCCGGGGCGGTTCCCGTCGTCGCCGGTCTGGTGATGGCCGTCTACCCGCTTGCCATCTGGTACGACTCCGAACTGATGCTTGAGGGGATGTTGACCTTTGTGGTTCTGCTGGGCTTCGTGCTGCTCCTGCGGAGCCGGGATGCGGACCGGCAGTGGTGGCTGCCCGGGCTGGTATTCGGCCTGGCTGCCATAATCCGGCCCAACCTGCTCGCGTTTATCGCGGTGCTGCCGGTTTGGCTGTTCCTCGAAGGAAAGGGGTTCAAGGGTCCACGGGTTCAAGGGTTCGAGGGTTCGGCCGGAACCCCAGGACCCCTGAACCCCAGAACCCTCCGGTGTGTCCTGCTGGTCTGGGGCGCGGCGGCGCTCGTCATCCTTCCGGTCACGATCCGCAACTACATAGTGAGCCGGCAATTCGTGCCGATTGCCTGGCAGGCGGGCACTAACTTCGTCATCGGCAACAACCCCAATTCGGACGGAGTGAGCGCGATCGTGCCCGGCACGCGCGGGAGTTGGTGGGGCGGCTACGACGATGTGAAGCGGCTGGCAGAAGAGGCCCTGGGCCGGCAGTTGAAGGGCGCGGAGATCGACCGCTACTGGATGGCCAAGGGATTTGAGTTCTGGCGTCAGCAGCCGGGCAAGGCACTCGGCCTGCTCTTGCGCAAGACCTTCCTCTGGTTCGCCGGCTTCGAGGTCGGCAATGAGACTGACTTGTACGCAGTCAAGCGCTACTCGTTCATCAACTACCTCTTCTTCAACTCCCGTTTCCTGAAGTTCCCGTTCGGCATCCTCCTGCCCCTGGCGCTGGCCGGCGTGTGGTTGATGCGCCGGGAGTGGCGCCGGTTCCTGCCGCTGTACCTCTTCTTCGGAGCCTACTCACTGTCGTTCATTTTCTTCTTTGTCACCAGCCGCTACCGTACGCCGATGGTGCCGCTGGTGGCGATACTGGCGGCAGCCGGGATCACGGGCCTGATCAGGCCCATTCGGGGCCGGGGAATAGCCGCCATCATTGCCGTCGTCGGGTTCCTCCTGCTCAACGCCAACGTCGGCGTGGCCGGCCGCGTATCCAGCCCGGACCAGAGCCACTTCGCCACGGCGCTCGGCCTGCACCAGCAGAAGCGAGACGATGAGGCGCTCCGAGAGCTGCGGATCGCCCTGCGGTACGACTCCGCCACCAACGTGCTCTCATTCGAGGCGACGCTGCTGCAGAGAATGGGCGACGTGACCGGGGCCGAACGTTCGGCCCGGGCGGCGACGCGGCTGTACCCGAATGATGCCGATGCCTGGGGAACGCTCGGCTACGTCTTTGCGACGACCAACCGGCTCGACTCGGCCGTGCGCTACTACGACGTCGCACTCCAGGTGAATCCGTACTCGCTGCAGGCCTGGGTCAGCCGCGGCAACGTCGCCCTCAACACGCGGAAGTTCGCCGAGGCTCGTCACTACTACGAAGGCGCGCTCAAGGTGCGGCCGACGCACGCCGAGGCGATCTTCTACCTGGGGATGTGCGACTACTACGAGGGTAGGAAGGCCGAGGCCCAGGCTCGCTGGCAACAGGCGCTCAGACTCGACCCGGCTCTTGCCCGTGCCAAACAGGCGTTGGATCAACTGAAGTAGCTCAGGCAGCGCAAGCTCAAGCACAAGCTCAAGCAAACGAGAACGGCAGCGGAAGCTGCCTTGGAGTGCGGCAGCAACGCTGCCGCCTTTCCGGATGACGGACAACGGCAAGACAGCGGCTGACGCTTCCGCTGATGTCCCGTGTCTTGAATTGACATGCTTTTTCTTGACAAGAAGGCAGGTGGAGTTAGTGTCAGTGGCTGGCCTGCGGGTCAGTGCAAGGCTGACCGCGAGACAGCCGGTGGCACCGAACCGGCAATCGATTTTGCGCACTGAGGCGCGCAGTTGCGCGAAGCCTTGTATGAAGGAGGCCAGATGTCGAAGTTCGAGACGATGTTGGCGCTCTGTGTACTGGCAGCCACAGTGCTGGTCGGCTGCAAGCAGCCGTCGGGTCTTGCAGGCAACGATGTCCACATAGCGTCTACAGAAACCACCTACTGCTTCGTCGCCAATGACACAAACCTGACCGGGTACGTCAGCAAGTACATGGATGGTCAGACTCCCAATGGGTGGTATACCATGACACCCGGCAGCATCATCGAGCGGGGCCTTGAAGAAGTAGGCGGCTATGTGTACCCGAAGACGTATGGGTACTGCGTCTTCGAGGTGCCTGAGTTCGAGTCACCGGCCGAGGTTCTGGTCTGCACGCTCTACTACAAGCAGAAGGAACACGTTGGTTCCCTCAACCTCGTCTTCAACTGGCTGTCGGGAATCAGTTCATGGACTCCGACCGCCGGGGTCCTATGGAATGCGATAGATACTAGCAGCTACGCCCTCGCGCCTGCGCAGGGCGTCCAAGCTGACGGTTGGTGCAAGCTCGCACTCAGCGGTCAAGGTTGCGCATGGCTTGAGGATTACGCGAACAGCGGAGGCGGGTCCTTTCCGACTGGCTGGAAGTTCAGCGTCGGAATTGCTGGCTGGTACACCAGAGTATGGGGAGTCACCGATGACGCCGTCGCGCCGTACATGAAGGTCGTGTATAGCCAGTGACAGGTCCGGCCTGAACTGCGCAACGGGCGGACGCTTGGCTGCTACGGTCCTTTGGCCCCTACAAGTTGGACTGCTTCAGAAGGTCTGAGGCAGGCCGTAGACACACCGTAGTTTGGCCCTACATCTGCGCGAGGGAATCACCATAGGCGACACCTCCGTTAGCGTCGGCTTCGCAGTCTGGCATGCGCGGGGTACGCCTTCGGTTCGCGGTCGGTCCATGGATTCGCTGGCGACAACTCGGAGGTGATCATTCGACTATTGCTGCAGTCTGGAATTGTAGCACTGCTGGTGCTCAGCGCTGCGGTGGCCCAGGATTCAGTGAACGTCCGGCGGGTAGGCACGTGTGTGATACCATCCGTCTACGCGAGGGGTGTGAGTGTATCCGGAGACCACGCCTACCTTGCGTGCGTGGCATATGCACCGGACACGACGCAAGGCCTGTATGTCGTGTCGATCGCTGCCCCCGCGCAGCCGGTCGTAGTGGGGTACTGCGCTACGTCCGGACAGGCACGCGCTGTGACAGTCGATGGAGACTACGCCTTTGTGGCCGGTGACACGGCCGGTCTGCGGGTCATCTCCGTTGCCGACCCGGCGAATCCGGTTGAACTCGGTCACTGCCATGTGCCAGGGCGAGCGTATGGTGTTGCTGTTGGTGGCGGCTACGCCTTTGTCACGGACATTGACTCAGGCGGGCTCCGGGTGATCTCGGTTGCGGACCCGGCGAATCCGGTCGAGGTGGGTTACTGCGAGAGTCCGCCGTATGCCAGGGCTGTGACGGTGACTGGGGGGCATGCCTACGTCGTAGGGGATAGCCTGAGCATCATCTCGGTCTCCGTCCCATCTAGTCCTGTTGTGGTCGGGAGCCTGAATCTGAACTCGGGAACCGGCGCGGGCGTGATCGGCAACTACGCGTTTGTAAGTGAGATGAGCTTCACGATGAGGGTCATTCGTGTCGCCGATCCGACCCATCCGGTTGAGATTTGGACCGGCCCGGCGCGTGGTGCGGACGGAGTTGTGGTCGTAGGCAGCCGCGCTTTTCTCGCCGCCGTCGACAGAGGATTGCGGGTCCTTAACGTCTCCGACCCGGCTCATCCGATCGAGGTTGGGTACTTCGACATAGGCGTGCCGTGCGCATCCGGACTGGACGTGGTCGGCGACAACGCCTACGTGGCATTTGACGACGCCGGTCTGCAGATACTCCAGTTCTACGGAGCGGGCGTCGAGGAGAACTCCGAGCCGCAGGCCGCCAGTCTCAAGCTGGTATCGACGGTCATTCGCGGCCTGCCTGTCGGCGCAGCCGCCTTCGACGCGATGGGGCGGAGGGTGCTGAAGCCGCGGTCCGGCGTGCTCTTTGTGCTCGATCGGCCGGCTCCAAGCGGAGAGCCGCCGGCGGCGGTCGGAGTCCGCAAGGTCATCGTTTCCAGGTAGGAGACGAAGATGAGAACGCTGTCCCTAGCTTTGTGTCTGATACTGCTACTGGTCGGTGTCGAGCCGGCTCTGGCGTCGTCCGGCATCCAGCTCATAGGCGGTTGCGACACGCCCGGCGAAGCCTTCAGCGTGGCCGTGTGCGGTGACTACGCCTACGTAGCCGACGGCGATGCCGGTCTACGCGTGATTTCGGTTGCTGACCCGGCACATCCAGCTGAAGTTGGTCACTGCGATACGCCGGGCTGGGCCCGAGGCGTGGCCGTAAGCGGCAACTTCGTCTATGTCGCGGACTACGACTCCGGGTTGCGCGTCATCTCGGTTATTGACCCGGCAGACCCGGTGGAGGTCGGGTCTTACAGATCGCCCGGCTGGACGTGGGGCGTGGCCGCGAGAGGCAACTATGTCTATATCGCGTGTGACACTGCCGGGCTGCGCGTCATCTCGGTTGCCGATCCTGAGCACCCGTCTGAGGTCGGCCACTGCCATCCGGGCAGTCCTCGTGGCGTTTGCGTTCGCGGCGACTCTGTCTATGTCGCTGGCTACGAAGGTTCATTCACGATCGTCTCCGTCGTCGACCCAGCTTATCCGGCTAGTGTCGGCGGCTACTTCGTATTCCATGCCTCAGCCTGTGGCGTGGCCGTGGACGGAGAACATGCCTACGTCACATTTCGTTCCCTCGGGCTGCACATCGTCTCAGTCCCAAGTCAAGTTCTGGTTGGGCAGTGCGGTGCGTACATGTGGGACTGGGGCGTGGCTGTGAGCCGTGACTATGCCTACGTCGCGGCTGACGAGGACGGGCTGTGGGTGATCTCGGTTGCCGACCCGACAAACCCGACTGCGGTTGGATTCTATGACGAGCCCAACTGGTGGGCTAATGGGGTGACGGTGGCGGGCGGGCATGTCTATGTTGCTTACGGCGGCGCCGGTCTACAGGTTTTCCAGGTCCTCAGTGGGGTAGGAGAAAGCTCCAAGCCACATGCCGCAGGACGCAAGCCAACTGGGACGGTCACCCGCAGCGTGCTCCTACTGCCCGAAACATCAAACCGCATGCCCCAAGCTGCAAGCTTGCAGAACGCAAGCGGGAGGAAGGTGCTCGACCTGCATCCCGGCGCGCATGACGTGACCCAACTTGCGCCCGGGGTCTACTTCATTCACGAGTCGCAAGCCCACGTTCAACCACAGGCAATCCGCAAGGTCATCATTGCGAGGTAGGAGGTTGTGATGAGATCGCTACTGCTGACATCCTGCCTGAGCTTGCTGTTGACTGGAGTTGGGCAGGCCGATTCGCTCAACGTCCGGCTTGTCGGAGACTGCCCGACGCCGCGCTGGGGTTGGTCATTGGCCGTGAGCGGCGACTACGCCTATGTCGCGGCCCAAGAAGGCGGCCTGCGAGTCATTTCAGTTGCCGATCCGGCCCACCCCGTAGAAGTCGGGGCGTGGACATCCGCCCCAGCTAGAGGAGTTGCAGTGAGCGGGGGGTATGCCTGTGTAGCGAGTCAAGGTCGGGGATTATATGTCATAGATGTCGCGGATCCGGCCAATCCGGTTCAAGTCGGGTATTGCCAGGCGTGCTCGACTGCCAGCGCCGTCGCTGTCCGCGACAGCTATGCCTATGTCGCCCAAATGGAGACAACCGCTGCCTTCTGTGTGGTCTCGATTGCCGACCCTGCGCATCCCGTCGAAGTTGGGAACACCCATATGTCCAGCTTTGGATATGGCGTAGCCGTGAGCGGCGGCTATGCCTATCGCGTAGGCTCCATGAGCGGACTCCAGGTTGTTTCGGTTGCTGACCCGGCGCATCCGGTTCATGTCGGCGGGTGCAACACGCCAGACTGGGCAAACGGCGTGGCCTTGAACGCAGACTACGCCTTTGTCGCTGACCGGTCTGCCGGCCTGCGAGTCATATCGGTCGCCGATCCGGCGAGTCCCGTCGAGGTCGGCTTCTACGATACGCCGGGGAGTGCGTACGGCGTGGCCGTGTCAGCAGACCTCGCCTACGTCGCGGACTACGACAGCGGGCTTCGTGTCGTTGCCGTCGCCGACCCGGCAGACCCGGTCGAGGTCGGGTACTACCAAGCGCCCGGTCGAACTTGGGGCGTGGCTGTGGATGGGGATTACGTCTACGTCACGTACGAAGGCTCTGGGTTGATCATCCTCCAGTTCTATGGCGCGGGAGTTGATGAGACGCAGGGCGCCGAGGTGCGGACTGCAAATCCGACGTCGGCCGTCGTTCGGGGCGACCTGCGGCTTGGAGACTGGGGACGGGAGACCGGGGATCAGGTCGAACTTCTCGATATCAGCGGCAAGAAGGTGTTGGACCTGCATCCCGGCGCGAATGATGTGCGGGCGCTGGCGCCGGGTGTGTACTTTGTGCGAAGAGAGCCACAGGCCTCAAGCCACAAGCCTCAAGCGATTCGGAAGATTGTCCTCACCAAGTAGCAGGCGAATGCAGTCGGTCAGACTGCCTGGCAGATTGCCGGGCAAGCTCTTTGCCGGACAGCTCTCCGAATAGCTGAGTGGATTCCCTTCCCGGCTGCTTGGGAGACTGCTCTGTAGGCTGCTTGCCGGGCGATTTGCCGAGCACTCTGCGGAGCAGCCCGCGGGACAGCGGCCCCTGCAGCTTTGCAGGCAGTTCGCCGAGTTCTCCTCCGGATAGCCGGCGCAATAGCTGACCGAATAGCAGGCCAGGTAGCTTTCCAGATACTCCACCGGATTGCCTGCGGAGCAATCCGCCGAACTGCTTTCCGGGGAGCTTGCCGGAGAATCTCCCAAAGAGCCGGGGAGACGGGGTAGGGGAGGAGCGAGAATGACTAATACTAATCAGAGCATAAAATGTTTGACATGGGAGTCGGTTTGGTGTATACTGTGAGTAATGAGAGAAGACGATACTCGGCGTCTATCGCCGGCGGCTTTGGATGTGCTGCGTGTGCGGGTGATGAAA
>VGIR01000103.1 GCA_016867815.1 candidate division WOR-3 bacterium
CTTTCACTCTTCCGACTTCTCCTCGGTGGCCGATTCCTCGGGCAGCCACTTCAGGAACTCGGCTTTGATCCGGTTCTCGTCGCCCTTCTTGTACCCGATGTGGGTGTAGACGATTTCACCTTTCTGATTGATGAGATAGGCGGTCGGCTTGATGATAATCCCGTAGGCCTTCTTGACTTCGTTCTGGGCGTCGAGCAGGCAGATGTAGGGCCACTTCTTGCTCTTCACGAACGCCTTGACCCGGGCCTCGTCCGCCGGCTTGTCCACTGACAGCGCGACGATCTGGAGTCCCCGTTCCTTGAGCGTATCGTAGACCGGCATCAGGGCATCGAGTTCGGCGATGCAGTTGACGCACGGCAGATCCCAGCACTCCATGTACACGGGTCCGACCTTGAGCAGGCTGTCGAGTGTCACCTCGGCACCGGTCACATCTTTGAGGGTGAACGACTGGGCCAGCGGGTAATCTTCCTTCTCGGCAGCGGAGAGCGCGCCGGCGGCAAAAGCCAGAACCAGACCGATGTTCAGAATCAGCTTCATTTCTCCTCCGTCATGGTGAATCTCTTGATGGTAGCGGACTGGAGCACGCGGTGTTCCGCGGTCCCGCTTGCGTCCTCGACAAACACCGCCGCACCCAGCATGTCGAGTCGGCGACCGGCCGTGCTGAACTCAAACGTATCAACCAACGTGTCCCCCCGCGCCAAGCTGACCGGCTGGCCGTTGCGGTTCGGCACCAGCTGGGTCGGGACCCGGAAGTAGGCCGCGCCGAGCGCGTCGGTCAGACTATCTTCGGTAACAACGCAATAGAGGGTAGGCGCCGTGCCGGAAGCGATGCTGTCGGCGGCGAGCGTGATCACAACCCGGCCGGTGGCGCTGTCCGCTTCACCCCGCGCCTCCAGCATGAAATAGGATGCGTCCGACTTCACGTTGCGGATCGCGTCGTCGAAAGCGCTGATATAGAGGGCGGGGTCGGAAGGCATCACGACCTCCAGGTATCCATCGAGCGCCAGCGACGGCTGGCCCGGGTTGTGCTGGTACCGGGCGACGCGCAGGCTGTCGTCCGGATTGATGTTCAGGTTATCGAAGGAATAGGGGTGCCACTCAACCACCGTCAGGCTGTCACCGTAGCGCACCTTGATCAGGCTGTCTAGTGCTCGCGCCGCGAGCATGCAGTTGGCTCAGCCGGTTTCGCCGATAAGTTCGGCGAACACCCGGCGGTTGGTCGGCTGGATTGGTACTACCGGAGCTTCGGAACAGCCGGCCAGGAGTACTGCGGACGCCAGAACGACAGCCATGGCGGCGTTCTTGCGAGTCATAAACACAATCTTATTGGCGCACATCCGTAGTGTCAAATGGGACAGCGCCTGAGTTGATATACTTCCGAGGCAGGCCGGATATTCCCGGCCGACGCCGCGCTCCCTACCCCGCTTGACTAGCAGCACTCCGTGCGGACACTTACACGATGGAGAAGTATCTCCAACTGGCCACCACCACGCCCCGCCGTAGTGTCGCCCGCCGCATCGCTCGAGCGCTGGTCGACAGCCGCCTGGCTGCGTGTGTCCAGATCGTCGGACCAATTGAGAGCGTCTACCGCTGGCAGGGCAAGATTGAGACGGCGAGTGAGTGGCTCTGTCTCATCAAGACGACCCGGGCGCGATTACGAGCGATCGCGGCGATGGTTCAGAAGCACCACCCCTATGACACTCCGGAACTGGTCGCGCTGCCGATTTCCGCCGGCAGCCGGCGCTATCTCGAGTGGCTCGCGGCGGCCGTACGTTCACCGGCCACGCAGCCGACGTCCGCGAGGAGGTCGTCTTGTCGATAATCGGCCTCGTCGCCGGGTTGAAGGACCCGGACCCGCTGGCGCGGCGGCTCGCCGTCGAGAAGCTGGGCCACATCGGCGGCGCCGAAGCCGCCGGCGCCCTGGTGCTGATGCTCAGGGATCCGGACGATGCCACCCGGACGCTGGCCGCCTACTCGCTTGCGGCCATCGGCGTCGACGCGGTCGAACCGCTGACCTGGTATCTTGCGACGTGGCAGGGCCCGGTCGATGCCGTCGTACCTACAGTCATCGGCGTGCTGCGTTCCGAGCGTGGGCTTGACTTCCTGACCGCGCACGTCGCCGACCCCGCGCCCGACACGCGCGCCGCCATCGCCGCGGCTCTCGGCCGTATCGGCAGTGATCGCGCGCTGCCGCCGCTGCTCGAGCTACTGCGGGATATGGTAGATGATGTCCGGATTGCCGCCGCCCGGGCCCTCGGCGACGTCCGAAGTCCGTTGGCCGTGAATGCCCTTATCGACGAAATGGCCGATGAGAACCCGCCGGTGCGGGCTGCCGCGGTCGAGGCACTCGGCCGTATCGGGAGCCAGCAAGCGGTTGACATCCTGTCCAGCGCCTGCGCTGAAGACCCGGACTCGAACGTCCGCGAAGCTGCGCTGGCCGCGCTCCGCCGCCTGAGCGCCGGTTCGGTCACCCGGCTGATCCAGGCTCTCTCCGGCAACGACCTGGGAGAGCGCATCCATGCCGTCAGCCAGTTGCTGGAGCAGGGCAAGGCCTCGACTCTCCCTTTGACCGAACTCCTCACCAATCCGGAACCCACGGTTCGCGCCTCGGCGGCCGAGGTACTTGGAGCACTTGGTGACACGTCCGCCCTGGAGGCTCTGGCCGGCGCCCTGGGCGATACCGACGACCGCGTCCGGCTTTCGGCGACGACCGCACTGGGCAGGATCAAGCACGCCCGCTCCGCCCAGGCTCTGGCCTGCCTGCTGGGAGACCAGGATGACAAAGTCGCGGCGGCCGCCGCCACCGGGATCGAGAACCTCGGTGAACTGGCCATAGACCTGGTATCTGGACTGCTGGACCACGAAGCGGTCGACGTCAGAGTGCGGGCGATAGATGTGCTGGGCCGGCTCCGGCACCGCGGGGCCTGCGACCGGCTGATCCGCGCCCTGGCCGACAAGGTCATCTGGGTCAGAAGCGTGTCGGCCCATGCGCTCGGCGAGATCGGAGACGGCCGCGCGGTGCCGGCTCTGAACGAGGCACTCAGAGACCGCGACCTGATGGTTCGCGCCCAGGCAGCCGAGGCATTGGGCAAGCTGCGCGACTTCGCCGCCACCTTGCCGCTGCTGAACTCGCTCAATGACGAGAGCGACCTGGTCCGCATCAACGCGCTGCGTGCCCTCGGTCGCATAGGCAACCCGGTGGCAATCCCATTTCTTGAAGACGCGCTGGACGCGGCGGAGCCGGGCGTGCGTTGTGCCGGGATCGCCGGGCTGGCGGCGATGCGCGTAACCCGCGTTCTGCCGAGACTGCACCGCATGTCACGCAACTGGCCGGTAGGCAGGGAGCCAAAGGAAGTGCGGGAAGCGGCGCAACAGGCAATCGCGTTTCTGGAAGCAGCACTGGCGCAGGACGCTCTGCAGCTCAAGCCGGAGAAGCCGGAAGAGAGTAGCGCCGGCAGCTAGGCGGCAGGAGCCGCCCCAAACCCGGGCCACTGCCGGAGGGGAGCCTCCGGATCAGTCCTCGAACAGCGCCTTGGCGTAGGCGTTCGGGTCAAAGGGCTCGATATCATCCAGCCCTTCGCCGGTACCGGTGAACCGCACCGGAACACCCAGTTCCATCACGATCGGGATCAGTACCCCCCCCTTGGCCGTGCCGTCGAGCTTGGTCACGACCAGTCCGGTCAGCCCCAACTGCTCGTTGAATGCGACGGCCTGACGCAGACCGTTCTGCCCCACCGTGGCATCCAGAACCAGCCAGACCTCGTCCGGGGCGCCGGGCTTCACTCTGCCACAGACCCGTTTGATCTTGACCGCTTCCTCCATCAGGTCCTTGCGGGTGTGAAGCCGGCCTGCGGTATCAATCATCACCACGTCGATCTTCTTCTGCGCCGCCTTCTGGATGGTATCGAACGCAACGGCAGCCGCGTCCTGCCCCTGCACCGAAGATACGATCTCGACCCCGGCCCGCTTCGCCCAAATGCCGAGCTGCTCGGCGGCGGCATCACGGTAGGTATCGGCCGCAGCGACCACTACCCGCTGCCCCTGGTCGGCGAAGAGGCGACACAGCTTGCCGACGGTCGTAGTCTTGCCCGACCCGTTCACGCCCACGATCATCACGACCAGCGGAGCCGGCGGTGCGGTGACAGACGGGCGGAGCCCGGGGCTGAGTAGCCTGGCGATTTCGGTTTCGAGGATCTCGCGCCGGTCACCGGTCGCATGCTTCACCTTCGCTGCCAGGATGTCGGTAGCCTTGACCCCAACATCGGCTGCCAGCAGCGCCTCCTCCAACTCCTCGGTGTTGGCCGCGACCAGGAGACGCTGGAACACGTGTCGGGTCTTGGCCAGGCCGCTGGCCAGCTTCGTGAAGCTGGCGCCGATGCGGGCGAAGGGATTCACGGACTAGCTTGCGGCGACCGGCTGCGCCTGCTGGCGGTATTCGGCCAGGCTGACCGATACCAGCGTGGAAATGCCCGGCTGCTCAGCCGTCACCCCGAACACGACATCCGCGCGCTCCACGGTCAGCCGATTGTGGGTGATGATGACCACCTGCGTCCTTTCTGATATCCCCCTCAGATAGTCGGCAAAGCGCCCGACGTTGGCATCGTCGAGCGGCGCATCTACCTCGTCGAGAAAACAGAAAGGCGCCGGCTTCACCCGGTAGAAGGCAAACAGGAGCGAGACTGCCAGCAGCGCCTTCTCACCGTCGGAGAGCTGCTCGAGCCGCTTCGGGTTCTTCCCCCGCGGCTTAGCGATGATACCGATCTCAGACTCGAGCGGGTTCGTGTCGTTCGTCATCACCAGGTCGGCCTCGCCTTCGAGGAACAGGGTCTGGAAGATCTCGCGAAAGTGACCGCGCACTTCGCCATAGGTGGCGGCGAACTGCTCCTGCGCGTGCCGGTCGATCTCCGTGAGCGCGCTCTCGAGGTTCAGCTTGGCCGCGGCCACGTCCTCGCGCTGGGTCACCAGCCTGGTCAGGTCCGTTTTCTCCTGCGCATACTCCTGGGCCGCCAGGGGATTCACCTGCCCGAGTGCCTCCAGCCGCTGGCGCACCTGGGCCAGCCGCTCCTCGGCGCCCTCGGTCGCAGCGGGCTGGAACGCGGCGATGTCGGCGCCGTAGGTCGACCTCGCCTCCTCGCCGATCGCGACAAAACGCTGGTTCAGCTCGAACAGCTTCATCCGCTGCTCCATCAGGACGTTTTGGTTGCGCTCCTGCGCCTGGCGCATCTCGGCCAGGTTGGCTTCCAGCGCCTCCTCGGCCCGCGCCAGTTCGGCAATGTGCAGCTTCCCGGCCTCTTCTTCGAATCCGGCCAGGACTGAACGCGCCTGCCCGATCTCCACGGTGCGTTCACCGATTTCCTTCTCCAGTACCTTGCTCTCCTCGCGATTGCGCTCCGCTCCCGCCGTGTACTCCTGGAGTCGACGCCGGCCGTCATCGATTTGACGCTTGGCAAAAGCATTCTCCGCCTCAAGCCGCGACCCGACCTGCCGCGCTTCGGAGAGCTCGGCGAGCGCCTGCGATGACAGCTCCAGCTCAGCCTTGACCTTCTGTTCCAGTTCGCGGGCTTCGGCCTCGGTGCGTGCGAGGGCGCCGGTGCCGGACTGGGTCTGGGCCTCAAACTCTCCGGAAGTGGCGACCAGCCCGGACCGCCGCTCCTCGAGTGTCCGCACCTGGGCCGCGGACGCGTGCTGCCCGGCGCGCAGGCGCTCCAGGTCACGTCCCAGTTCTTCACCGGTCGCGGCTGTGAGCTCGAACGCAGCGTCGAGTGAGGCCTTCCGGCGCCCGGTCTCTCCGACCTCGAATTCGACCTGCTCTATCTCCTTTTCCAGTTCCTCGCGGCGTCGGGCCAGCGCGGCCTCGGCCACGGTCGTCCGCTCGATTTCCGCTTCTACGTGGCCCAGCCGCTCACCTTTGTCGTGGATGGACCGCCCGGCGCTCAGCCGGCCGCTGTCCCGGCCCTCGATCACCAGCCGCCCGTCAGGGAAGCGGCAGACGCCATCGCGGGTGACGAACGACCAACCCGGGTATTGGCGCGACAGCCGGTCCAGATCGGCAGCATTGCCTGCCACCAGACTGGCCTCGACCAGCTGCCGCAACACGGCCGGGGCCTCGCTCTTGACCTTGACGAATTCGGAAAGCGGGCCGACTACCGCGCCGTCGACCGGCAACGCGGGTGGCGCCGGTAGCTGGGAATCCGGCACAGACGTGAGGAAGCCGAAGCGAAGGTCGGGACGCTTCCCGGCGGTCTCGGCCAACTTCTCCGGGCCGGCGGCCGAGACAAGAAAGTCAACGACCGCATAGAGCGCGGCCTCGCAGGCCCGTTCCCACCCGGTAGCGACTTCCAGGAATGCGCTCGCCTCGCCGCGCAGCCCTTCGGCCAGCGCCGCGCGACCGGTTTCTGCCTGCTCGCTGGCGATGGCGGCACGCAGCAGGGCGAGTTCGGTCTCCAGCCCACTCCTCTCCTCGCGGAGCCTGGCGTCCTCGCTCCGCAGCCGGTTGCGCTCATCGCGCGCACCGGCCAGCTCGCTGCGCAATGCTTCGATTCGCTTCCGGCCCGAACCGATGGCCGCTTCCGCCTCGGCAATCTTCTGACGCGTGCTCGCGACCTCCTCCTGGTTGCGGTCCAGCCGCGCTCTGACGCTCCCATTCTCCGCGGCGAGCCGCGCGCTCGTCTCGCGCTGGTTTTCCAGCGCCGCGTCGAGTCGTGCCAGTTCCTGCCGGCTGGTCTGTCCCTGCTCGAGCCGCTCCTGCATCTGCCGCCGGAGATCAACCTCGTGGCTGCGCAGCCCGTACAGCTGCTCCTCGAGCGCCTGCACCGCCCGGCGCTGGCGCTCAAGCGTCTCCTGTGACCGCGCCTGCCGCTCGTTTGCGGCGGCCAGTTTGTCCAGAGTCTGCGCGAAGGTCTGCTCCATCTGCCGCAGATTCTCCTCCAACGCGACCCGCTCGGTCTCACCTCGATCAGTCGCGCCGGCGAGAAGTTCAATCCGCTGCCGCGCCAGCAGGTTACGCCCCTCGAGGTCGGATACTGCCTGCCGCTGCGACTGCACCTTCGCCGCCAGCTCATCCTTCAGTATCTGGAGGTCCCGCACCCGGCCGCGCTGCGTCTTGAGCTCCTCGTCCAGGCGTCTGATCTCCGCGACGCGGGCGGCCTCAGCCTGCTCGATCGCCTCGGTGTCTGCCTGGGCCCGCTGCAGATCCCGCTGCATCGCTTCGGAGTCAGCCTTGAGTTCGATGAGCCGCAGTCCCTTTTCCTCTGCCTTCAGCTTGTCGAACGCCCGGAGCCTGCCCGCCTGCCGTTGCAGGCTGCGCACGAACCGTTCGCGCTCCGCGATGATATCATCCAGGCGGAGCAGGTCGCCGTTCGTCAGTTCCAGCTTGCGCAGGCAATCCGCCTTGGCGTCCTGGTACTTGGCGAGCGACGCCGCCTCCTCGAACATCTTCCGGATGTTCCCCGATATGATTTCCCGCATCTGGCGCAGGTCGAATATCGAATAGGCCTTGGTGCCCGCCCCCGAGGAGAAGAAGACCTCCTGGATATCGCGCAGACGGCAAGGCTGCTTGTTGAGGTAGTACTCGCTCTCACCCGAGCGGAAGTACCGGCGCCTGATCTCGACTTCGGCCGGCGGCTGCCCCTCGTCCTGCGCCACGTCATCCAGCACCAGCTTCACCTCGGCGAGGTTGACTGCCGCGACCGTGGCCGTGCCGCCGAAGATCAGGTCCTCATTCTTCGCGCAGCGGAGGAGGGTGAACGACTGCTCGCCCAGCACCCAACGCAACGCGTCGAGCACGTTGGTCTTGCCGCAGCCGTTTGGTCCTATGACCGCATTCAGGCCGGGCGAAAATCGCAGCGTTACTTTGTCCTGGAAGGACTTGAACCCGATGAGCTGGAGCTCTTTGATTCGCACGTCGGGCTAAACTATATGAGCGACCCTACCCAAGTCAAGCAGCATAAATGGGGACGCTACCCATTTTCCGGCTTGCCGATCGGCCGCCCGCGCGGGAGTGCCTGCAGCCTGCGGCCGCTCTGTGTTTCCAGTTTCCGGACAAACACTTCCACACCCAGGGGTCGGCCAGTCCGCGTATGCAGGCGCAGCCGCCCAACAAGGTCTTCCGGTTCCGCCTCCGCCAGCCAATCCGACCAGTCGCCAACGGAAACCCACTTGTCGATATCCGCCACCAGCAGACGGTCGCGACGCAATCCTGCGTGGGCGGCTGCGCTGCTCCACTCGTAGTTCGCAGCGCGAGGCTCAAGGCCGGCACGCACGGGATTGCACTCGACGTAGCGAATTGCCGCCGCGGTGTGCTCGGCGTCGAGCGGGCAGGAGTAGAAGCGCCCCTGCCAAACCCGACCACTGTATTCCTGCGAGCGATTGAAGTGCTGCGCATAGCGAAGATGCACCGGCTTCAGTACGGCGGCAAGCGACCCGGCCTCGGCCGGCACCCCAACCAGGTGGACGTGATTGGGCATCAGACAGTAGGCGAGGATGTCAAGTCCGCGCTCGGCGGCGTAGTCCCCAAGCAGACGCAGGTATCTGCGATAGTCGGACCTGACGAAGAAGATGTTCTCGCGACGATTGCCGCGCTGGGTGATGTGGTGAGGGATTCCGGGGACTACTACACGCGCCATGCGGGGCACGGCTAACGATACCGGCACGCGGGCCGATGTCAATATGAAAGTGGGTAGCGTCCCTATTTAAAGGCGATTGAATGCCAACCCTTGGCCGGGCTACTCCCGGACGAGGAACGCCTTCAGCCCAACACGCCGGATCCGTTCCAGGTTGGGACGGTAGGCCGGAAGCAGCTTCTTGCACGCGTCGGACTCCTCGCACTCCCAGCAGCCCGCGAACGCCCGCTTCGTCGCACAGCGACGTATCTTGCACCAGGGGTTCCCTCCCCCGCCCCGACACATCTTCGTGCAGCGCAGCATCGCCAGGCCGTCAAGCGCCTTCTTG
>VGIR01000104.1 GCA_016867815.1 candidate division WOR-3 bacterium
GCCGGATCCGTTCCAGGTTGGGACGGTAGGCCGGAAGCAGCTTCTTGCACGCGTCGGACTCCTCGCACTCCCAGCAGCCGGCAAGTCCCTTCACTGCTCGCGTTCTTTGCTGATGGCCGGTCTGTCCGCCATTTTGCACTTTGCAGTTTGCACTTTGACTTCTGACCTGCATCCTCGCCTGCGCGCATCTGCGTATCTTGCACCAGGGGTTCCCTCCCCCGCCCCGACACATCTTCGTGCAGCGCAGCATCGCCAGGCCGTCAAGCGACTTCTTGAATGAGGCGTAGTCGGCAAGGAACGGGAATTCCTTCCACGATTCCTTCAGCTTCTCCGCCCGCAACTCCCGCCGCAGCGCCTTGGCCGCCTCAGATACGTTCTTCCTGTACGCAAAGCAGGTCGGGCACCGCGCCCCACAGTACCCGAGAGTCTTGGTGGTCATCCGTGCCATAGTTCCTCCGGATTGGTCCTTCACGCGATCAGCAGCCGGGCCGTCTCCTCTTCACTCGCTGGCTCAACCTCTACGGCCTCGCCCGCAATCATGACCCGCGCCAGCTTCTCTTTCCGCTTGTCGCTATACCTCGCGCAAATCCTCGCGGCCAGAACCCGGTCGGGATCAACCACCAAGTCACCAAGACACGAAGACGGCAAGACAAGACCCACGGGGCCTGGCAGATCGCCGGCATCAATCACGGCCGCGTCTTCCGGTTTGCGTTTGAGCAGCTCATCGTTTTCTGCCTCGTCGCGGCCAACAACCAGCCGCACTCCGGACGGCAGCCGGAAATGCCTGCCCAGAGACAGCAGTTCGACAATCTCAATCGAATCCTCGCCATGGTCGAACGCCTCGGCCAGCCGCTTCGAAAAGACCTTCTCGGTCAGCAAGCACCCGCCCGCCGGGGTCGGGTAGTCTTTGATGCCGTACTTCTGAGCCAACGCCATCTGGCGGGTTCGCTGCCTGCCCTCGATGTCCAGCAGGCGCTCGCGGTCAACCAGGCCCTCCCGCTCCGGTGCGGTCACATCGAGCAGCTTTGCCGACATGGGCCGCAGCAGCCGGTCCCCGACGCCAGACTCCCGGGCTACGGTGTTCAGCGCGTTCCGGTTCTGAGACATCGGCCGCTGACCCAGCACCTCGCCGGTGATGATGAAATCCGCCGTCCATCCTTCGGGCAGTCCGGACTTCCGGCCCTGCAATCTGCAATCGGGCTTCCGCCCGTACTCCCACGCTTTCCGTATCATCAACGTGTGGCAGTCAATGCACGGATTCATGTTCTTTCCCCGGCCGTACTTCGGGTGCTTCACCATCGCGATGAATTCCGCATCAATCGGCAGGGTCACGAGTTCGATGCCCAGCTTCTCCGCCGCCTTCTCGCCACGGCTCTTTCCCGCAAACGGCCGCGGGCAGTACGCGCCCGCGAAGTTGACCCCGATGACAGTGATGTCCTGCTCCAGAATCACCTTTGCCGCGAGCGTCGAATCCAGCCCGCCGGACAGCAGGGCGACAGCAGTTGCTTTCGGCTTGTCAGGCATACCAACAGAATAGCCGCCGAGCCCGAGCTTTCAAACAAACACCGCACGCCGAAGCCCAAAGATGGAACTCTAGGAAATGGGTTCGGGAACTGCCTGTGTGCTGTATTCTGTATGCTGTCTACCGTTCCGGGAGTCCCAGCCCTCGTAGAAGCTGCGCGACCCCATGAGGAAAGGCTAAGGTCGAGACGGTATCAACCTCAACCTTGACCTCAACCTGGCTCTTCGTGGCGCTCGTTCACCTCGTACCCGGCCAGCTCGTCCTTGAGCCAGGTCGAGACGTCGCCGATCTGATTCAGGGCGACCCAACCACCGGCCGGGGATAGGCGAAGTGTCCCTCTTTCCCCCCCACGGCACACTTGACTTCGGCAGCGTTTCGGTTAGAACGTTGCCGTACTGGCCCGACCATGAGGAGGCAGCAATGAAGTGTCTTGTTTCGGTTGTTCTCGTCCTATTCTGTGCTTCGGCATTCCTCGGCTGCGGGAGGAAGCCGCTGACGCCGGCCGCACCGTGGACTGATGTCGTCGACGACTCGCTCTTCTTCCTCGCTACAACGACCGACCCTGGCGGCCTCGGGCTGGAGTACACCTTTGACTGGGGTGACGGCAAGACGTTAGCCACGCGTCGTTACCACAGCGGAGAGACTGCCTACATAAGGCACTCATTCGAAGACCCGGGGTGGCGCGACATAAAGGTCCGGGCACGCAACGAAGACGGAAAGTCGTCCGCCTGGTCGCCGCCGCTTCGCTTCCGCAAATCGAAGCCGCCCGTCATAGCTGACGACAGCATCGCCGGCCTCGTGCGCTGGGCCGTCAACCGCTGGTATCACGCGTCGGTCAAGGTCAGTGACCCGGACGGCGACAGCGTCAGTGTGAAGTTCATCTGGGACGGTAACGAAGGCGGCGCTTGGACCACGCTCGTCCCGAGCGGAAGCGTCATCACCGATTCCTGTCTCTGGACCACGACCGGTCCGCACACGCTCACGGTCGTGGCCAGAGACCGAGGCAGCATGGTCACGAGGCCGGGCTTCGCGAAGACCGTGAGCGTGAGCGGGATGGCAATCATCTGGCACAGCTCCGGAGACGTGTACTACGATGCTACTCCGACACTGGGGATGATCGACGGAGAGCCGGTGCTCTACTGTGGACTGGACGACGGCCTGGAATGCTACTCACTCGATGGTACACTGCGTTGGAGCGTCGCGACCAACGGCAGTGGGTTCGCGCCGTCACTGAGCGCTGACGGCTCGCGCTTGTATCTCACTGAGGAAAAAGAGGGAATATCGTGTCTGGACGCGCGCACGGGCCAGTTGATGTGGAACCTGCGTCTAGGTCCAGCGGAGCAATCCAGATGCACGCCGGCACTGGGTCCGGGTGGCGCCATCTACGTAACTACGTGTGGGGCATACGACCACTGGCTCAGGCGAGTGACCGACTACGGCGACTCGGCGGCATTCGCTTGGGGCATCTGCCTTGCCGATGATTGGGAAGGAACAGAGCGTGGGATAGTGGTCGCAAGGGATGGCGTGACGTACACCGTCTCCCATAACAGATCCCACAACTCCATACTGTTCGCCATTGACGCATCCGGCACCTTGCTGTGGAAGGACTCGGCCCACGTGCTATACGGCGGGCCGCCGATAATCGACCGCCACGATAGAGTCGTGGTTGCCGACGAGGCTGGAGGAGTGTATTGCTTCAACCCGGAAGGGACGCTGGCCTACAGTGTGCCTACGGCAGGTATCTTTCCTGGCACGACCGCGATCGGACTTCAGGACGAGGTCATCGTGACCGACTGCCATGGCTGGGTAAGAGCCTACGACTCGACCGGCCGCGTGCTGTGGACGTCAACGATCGGCGTTGACGGATGGAATACCCCCTGTGTCGCCGAGGACAGCATTGTTATTCTGTACGACAATGCCGCCGGCATCGTGTACAGCATAGACGGCGCTGGACAGACTCTGTGGAAGTACTCCATTGATGACTCGCTCCTTCTGGCAAGGCGGCGGACGAGGCGTTTCTCAGAAGGCTATGGGGAACCATCACCAGTTCTCGGACCGAACGGTGACCTGTATGTGATATGGGATGATAGGGTCTTCTGCCTATCCGGCGCGAATCTGCACATGGCCAACACGGCGTGGCCGACGTACAACCACGACGTCGCCCGCTCCGGCTGGGCGGGAAGACCCTGAGGAGGAACGATGTACAAGAAGACCCTAGTCACTGTAGGATTTGTCCTGGCCGCGCTCGTCGGCTGCGCGAGAAAGCCACTGACGCCTGGCGCTCCGTGGACCGACGTCGTGGGCGACTCGCTGTACTTCCTCGCCACAACCACTGACCCCGGCGACCTAGAGGTTGAGTATCTCTTCGACTGGGGTGACGGCCAGCTTGCGCGCTCGACCCGACGGGAGAGCGGCGACACGGCCTACCTCAAGCACTCCTTTGTAGACCCCGCGTGGTATGAAGTAAGGGTCCAGGCCAGCAACGAGAAAGGGAAATCGTCAGACTGGTCGCCGCCCCTTCGCTTCCGGAAGTCGCAGGCGCCGGTGATAAGTGACGACACAATCTGCGGCATGGTACGCTGGGCGGTCAACCGATGGTATCATGCGTCGGTCAAGGTATCGGACCCGGATGGCGACAGCGTTAGCGTGAGGTTCGAGTGGGATGGTGACAAAGGCGGGGCTTGGACCGCGTTCTTCCCGAGTGGCGCTGTCATTACCGATTCCTTTCTTTGGACCACAAGTGGCCCTCACATCGTTGGTGCTGTCGCCCGGGACAAAGGCAACATGGTAGCGAGGCCGGGATCCGCCAAAACCGTGAACGTCAGCGGAATGGCGGTCGTCTGGGACACCTACGATGAGGAGCTCTATTGCGTTGGTTCTCCCACTCTAGGCTCGATCGACGGCGAGCCCGTGCTCTATAGCGCTCACGGGTTCTGCTACACCCTGGATGGCCGACTGCTATGGAGCACGCCGATGGACGGCAGTTCGTACGGGGCATCGCTCAGCGCCGACGGCACTCGCCTCTATCTCAGTGACGACAGGAGCGGGCTGGTCTGTCTTGATTCTCGAACCGGGCAGCTCAAATGGTCTATCAACTCGTGTGGCGGCAATTGCACTCCGGTGGTAGGTCCGGACGGCGCGATCTACACCGTGACCACACCCGGGTACGACGACATTCTGTCTCGAGTTCGGGACTACGGAGATTCGGCAGTAGTGGAATGGACTCTCTGGCTTGGCAGTTTGGGGCCGGTTGACAACGGTGTTGTTGTAGGACGCAATGGCACAGTGTACGGCGTTGGGTATGATGCACTTGCTAAGTGCTCTTTCCTGATCGCGGCTGATTCAAGCGGCGCAGTGCTGTGGAAGGACTCGGCGCGCATCAAAACAGGTGGTACACCTGTGATAGACAGCCGAGACCGGATCGTTGTCGCCGACCGGTCAGGGGGCCTCTACTGCTTCAACCCCGACGGTACCCTGGCCTGGAGCACACCCACGACTGAGTTGTGTGCCAACTGCACTGCAGTCGGCTGGGGTGATGAAGTCATCGTGATTGACTGGGACGGTCTAGTCCGTTGTTTCGACGCCCAGGGTCTCGAACGATGGACTTCGGATGCCGCGGTTGACGGCTACAGCAACACCCCCTGCGTGGTTCAAGACAGCTCTATCATCATCGTAGACCCAGGTGGCTACACGCACTGCATCGGCAGTGATGGCCGGACCCTCTGGGAGTTCTCTGTCCAGGACTCACTCTGGGGCGAGGAGCGCCAGCCGAAGCGTCTTGACGGCGATTGCTATAGCTCTCCGGTCATCGGTCCGAACGGCGACCTGTATCTGTCAACCGGCGACGCGCTCGCCTGCATCGCCCACGGCGGCCTGAAGATGGCCAACACTGCCTGGCCGACCTACAACCACGACAACGCCCACTCCGGCTGGGCCGGAAGGCAGCAGCGCTAGAAGCGCCTCGATATCGGCCGCAGACCCGGCTCTCACTTTGATGCAGCTACCACTGCCCGCATTATACAGATCTGTATAACGCAGTCAGAGGGCCTGACCGTATGCAAGTCCATGAGATAGATGTGGTTTGACCCGCTGCGCGAGTCGCCTCGGGGGTCGCTCCGGGGACGGTTCCCGGGGTGGTCTGCGGGGCCGTTCGGAAGGTGACTCTGGGGAGGCTTCTGACGGCGATTGGGACGGCAACGGCCGAGGCTACTCTGACCGCAACTTGCTGAGCGACTCGGAAGTTGACTCAGTCCGTTGCTTGCGGAGCTGCTCTCGGCGCGATTCTGACAACCACCTGCCAAGCTACTCGCGACGTCACCCCGAGGGGGATTTACAGCGCGGTCTGCCTGGCCACTTGGGACGTGACTCGGCAAGTGATTTGCCGTAGCGAACCCCGAATAGCTATCTGTGTCCCGACGTCGGGGGCCGACGCTCGAGCTGGACGTTCTGGGTCAGCGACTTCCACGATTGGACGTTGACGACTCTCATCGCCTTCTTGCACCCGGCATAGGTGAAGATAAGCCGGTGCTGGCCGGCAGGAACGCCGGCGATGATGTAGTCGCCATTCCGGTCCGAGGCGGTGCCGAGCCGCGTACCTTCCACCGTGACGCTCGCGCCGATGGCCGCGCCAAAGTCCTGCACTTCCACCCTGCCACTTACCTCACCGACCGCCAGCAAGGTGTCGTAGAGAGGCAGGTCAACCGAGAGCGTGTCGCCGGCCCTGACCGACAGGCGCCGGGGGAACCCGCGGAAACCGGGAAGGGCGGCGATGAGCTCGCGGTCGCCCGGCGGATACGGAATCACGTACATTCCGGCCGAGTCGGTTCTTACCGTCGCCGCGTCTCCCCTGACCCTGACCGAGGCCCTCGCAAGCCTCCTGCCGGTGATGCCATCCTTCACGAATCCAATCGCGATGCGAGGTTGAGTCGCGTACATCCTGATCACACACCGCGCATCCGCGGCAGTGACGGAGACCGTCTCGGTCGTAGGGAAGAAGCCTTTCACTGACGCCGTCACAATCAATCGCCCACCAGCGACTGCCGGAAAGGCGACCCCGCCGTCCTGGTCCGTGAAGAGGATTCCTTTCCCGGCTTTGACCTGCACACCACCGAGCCATCGCCCGGTGTCGCCGTCGCGCACCCGGACTCTCACCTTCGCCTCTGCTCCGTAGGCGCAGGCCGCGGCGAGGATGAGCGGCATAATGCACCTCATCATGGAGGGCCTGGAAAATGGGGACAGTCCCCGGCCGCGCGGACGCGGCCGCAATCCGGTACAGTGGGGCTGTTGAAAAAGTGCCTCTGGGCTTACTCTCGACCAAACGGACTGGAAGCCGCCGCTGCAAGTAACGGTACTGCGGCAGTTGCGGACGACCATTTCCGCGTCAGGCCTCGCCTTTGCACCGACTTGGGGTTTTTCAACAACCCCACAGTCCCCATTTTCCGGAATGGGACTAATACGACTAATAGGACCCATTAGAGAACTACTCGAACCGCGGCGCGTAGCCGAGCGGTTCTATGGGCTTAGGCTTGCGGAACGAGGCCGTGTAGTTGAACAGACTGCCCTCGATTGAGGCGAGTTCGAACCCGGCCTGGCGGCACAGCTTCACAACATCGCTGCGAAACCGGTAGTGCGGGTCAGGCAGGCTCTCGGTAACCGACAGCACCGCTCCGGGCCGGAGAACCCGCAGCGCCTCACGCAGGGCCGGCAACCGGTCCGGGATCTCGCCGAGCACGTGGGCAAAGAACACGAGGTCAATGTCAAAGATGTCGAACGGCAGCTTGTTCGCAGGCGCGACAAAGCCCTGTACGCTGCGGAACCCCTGAGCCTCAAGCCGCTTCAGGGATTTCTCGACCATCCGCGGCTGGATGTCAACGCAGAAGAGCATCCCGCCCGGCTCTATCCGACGCGCGACGTGCGTGGAGAGGTACCCTGCCCCGCAACCAACCTCGAGCACGCGCATGCCGGGTCCGAGCGCCATTCGGCTGAGCGTGACATCAGCCGGGAAGAGCAGTTTGCGCCAGGGACCCTCGATGATTGCGGCGGCCCAGTACGGCATCGGGAACGGTATCTCGCGGAGAATCAGCCAGACCACCAGCAGGGAACCCGCAATCAGCAACACCGTCCTTGGCGAGAACCGCATGAGCAAGAGGGTGACAGGTGCCCACGGCGCCTGCTGGCCGGACACGAAGAAGAACGCGGTCAGCGCCCAGACACCGGCCAGGGCGCCGACCAGAACCAGCTTGCCGAGTTCGCCGATACGGCCGAGCAGGGCCCGGCGCAGTACGCGCGCCACCAGCCAGATAACTGCGACCAGCAGAGCGAGCTGCAGCCACGGTCGCAGGGCGAGCAGCGTGTTGACCACGCCCGAGTCTAGTTCAGCACGAGCTCAAGCGCAAGCCCAGGCACCGCGACCTACAGGACGAACAGGACCTACTGGACCCATACCTGAGCACGCCGGGGCCCGGAGGCCCCGGCGTTGCCGAGCCAAACCACTAGCCCAGTCAGAACTAGTGCATCTTACGGCCCGGACAGCCTTGCTGACCGCCCTGGCCCATCGGCCCCTGCGGCCCACCGCATTGGCTTCCGCACTGCATCCCACGTTCGTCGCCGCCCATCGGACAGCCACCACCCATCGGACCGCGCATCATCCCATGCCCGCCACAACCCTTGCCTCGTCCCATCATGCCGGGACCCATACCCATCTTGCGCATGGCCTTGCGCTGCTCCGGCGTCAGAATCTTGCGCATTTCGAAGCGGTGGTTTATCCGGGCGACTTCTATCTTCTCACGGATATCGCCGATTTCCTTCACCTTGGCCACTATCTTCTTGGCGTCCGGTTCGTCTGCCCGCCAGAAAGCTTCAAGCTCTATCTCCTTGACCCTGACGTCAGCCTGCAGCGGCGCCATCGCCTTGATGTGCGCGGTGCGGAGGGCGTCCATCTTCTCCTGCTGCTCGGGCGTCAGGTCAGGCATTGCCGGGCCGGGCATCATTCCCTGCATCCCCTGCATGCCGCAGGCCATTGGGGCCTGCGCCTTGCCGCATGGGGCAGGGGCGGCCATGGTCGGCGCCGGCTGTGCAAGCGCGGACCCGACAGCCAGGACGATGACGATCATTGCTGTCAGCGTTCTGTTCTTCATTCGGTTTCTCCCTGGTTGGTCACTTTCGGTCAATCTCCTGCTTCCGGGGGTGGTCCCGGAGGCGGTTCGCCCGGCGGCGGCTCATTCAGCGGTCGGTGCATCCCGCAGTCCGGGCGCATGCGGCGACCCGTTCCCCGCCCCGGCACGCCTGGGCCGGGCCTCATCTTCATCATGTGCTTCAGGTACTCTGCCCGTGCCTCGGCCGGCATCAACTGCAGTTCGCG
>VGIR01000105.1 GCA_016867815.1 candidate division WOR-3 bacterium
GGCGAAGCTGCGCGACCGGCTGAAGCAGGTTCGGCAGCAGATTGACGACGAGGAGTGGAAGGCGGCGCGGAAGGCGAGGATGAGGAAACGCTAGATGCCAGACGCCACACGCCAGACGCTGGACATCAGCAGGACTACGCAGGACGCATGACGCCAGAGGCTGGAAGCAAGATGGAACCGAAGTACCCGTTCGAGAAGCTGGAGGTCTGGCAGCTAGCGGTGGACCTTACAGACGCCGTCTATGCTGCTGCGCGGAGTCTTCCTCGGGCGGAGATGTTCGCGCTCGGAGACCAGATGCGCAGGGCCTCGGTCTCGGTCGCCCTCAAAATCGCTGAAGGGCGTGCCGCGGACAGTGAGGCGGAGTTCAATCGTTTCCTCGGTATCGCGTTGCGGTCGCTGATCGAAGTCGAGGCGTGCGTTCGGCTGGGGGTCCGCCTTGGGCTTCTGGATGCTCGTCATGCCAGTGGTGTCTGTGCGGTGGCCGATCCACTTGAGGCGAAGTTGAGAACACTGCGGACTCGACTCAAGAGGTCGCGCATCCGTCCATCTTCGTAGCCGTGTCGCCTCAAGCGTCTGGCGTCAGGCCTGTAGCGTCTGGCCTCAGGCGTCGAGCGGCAGTCTTCGGGTCCCTCGCAGTCCAGATGAAACGGTGCCGCAGGTGCGGCCTGCCGGACGGAGTGAGTGCTGTCTTCGGTCGGTTCGATTCTCCCCGCTGGATGCTGGTCGGGCAGGCGCCCGGGAAGAAGGAGATCCTGCTGGGTCGTCCTTTCGCCGGTGCGGCCGGACGGCGGCTGTTCCAGTGGCTGGCCGAGGCCGGTTTTGAAGAAGAGCAGTTTCGTTCCATCTGTTACGTGACCGCGATGATGAAGTGCTTTCCCGGTGGCGGCGAGCGGGGAGACCTGAAACCGAGCCGTCAGCAGGTAGCCAACTGCGCGGCGTGGCTGGAGAGAGAGCTCGCGCTGGCCAGACCAGGTGTGCTGATTCCGGTTGGCCAGTTAGCGATCGAGCGGTTCCTGGGGAAGGCCAAGCTCGAGCAGTTGATCGGCCGGCAGTTTCGCCGCGTCATCGGCGGGCGTGCCGTCACGGTGATACCTCTTCCTCACCCCTCCGGTGCCTCGGCCTGGACCAACGCGCCCGAGAACCGGAGACTCATCCGCCGGGCAATTCGGCTGCTGGCCGAAGCGTCTAGCGGCCAGTGATGTTCTGAATCAGGCCGCGCAGCGGACCCGGAACGGTCATCGCTTTCTCAGGACAGAGTTCCGCGCAGCAGTAGCACATGATACACTTCTTGCGGTCGATGGCCGGGTAGGGCGACATGGCGATGGCATTGACCGGGCAGTTGTCGGCACAGCGGCGGCAGCGGGTGCAGATTCGTTTGTCGAAGAGCGGTCGGCGCTGCAGCAGACGGTAGACTGCCGAACCGGCCACGCCGGACGCCATCTCAGCAACACGCGTCGAGGGCAGTTTGAATCCGGGTACTGCCGCGAAGTCGCCTGCGACCTCGATATCGTCCGGGGCGGTCGGGCCGAGGCCTCGTTCGGAGGCGATTCGGTTGGTTGGAATGGCAGCCGGTTTCGCACCGGCCATCATCGCCATCACCGAATCGAGCGCCACCGGGTTGCGGGCGGAGAGCAGCGTCCCGAGTTTCAGTACCCGGCCGCCGCTGGGACCGTTCTGTCCGTCCATTCCGCGCAGCGCATCCATCACTGTCAGCACCGGAACCGGAATCGCCTGGTAGATGTCGACCAGCAGTTCCGCGAATTCGTACGGGCTCTTCACGACGGTGTGAAGATACGACTTCTGAGCCCCGGGGATGATGCCGAACAGGTTCTTGATTGACCCGGTGAGGAGTGTGAGCGCGTGGGTCTTGAACACCGGCAGGTTCAGTACCACATCCGCTTCGGTCACGATGCGGGAGACCGTGATTTCGGAGATGAAGCGGGACTTGATCGAGATCGACACGGGTCTTTCCGCGATACCGCGGAAGCAGCCCTCACTCGCCTCCACCGCACCGGTCGGCGCGATGTACGTTGATACGTTGCGCTGCAGTCCGCCCCCGGGGTTGTCGGCTACACATATCTCTCTGGCCCCACGTGCCTTGAGCCCGCGAACCGCGTGCCTGATCAGTTCCGGGTCAGTGGTAACGCCGTGTTCCGGCGGGTGGGGGCCGAGCAGGTTGGGTTTGACCCAGACCCGCTTCCCGGCGAAGTCGTACTCCAGGGAGTCGAGCGCCTCGGCAGCGTCGGCAGACAGGTCAGTGACTTTGCGGACGAGGACGCGTTCCATCGGACGCTTCAGGCTTGACGCGTCACGCCAGACGCAGGACTCCGGCGTCTGGCGTCAAGCGTCATGCGTCAAGCGTTACGCGTCTGCCTACAGTTTGCCCGGCAGGATGTAGAGGACGTTGGCCAGCGACGCCGTGAATTCGGCCGGCCTGGCCTTCTCTTCCGGGATCGGCGTCCCATCGAGCTTGCAGTCCATTGCCTTGACCACGCCGTCCTTGATTGTGTAGGCCGTGCACGTCACCGTGCCGCCGGACTTCAGGTAGATGACAGGCACCTGTGGTCCTTTCTATTCGGGCTTCGGCAGGCTGCAGCGGAGCGGCTTGTCGGTGCGCAGGCCGAGGGCGTAGTCAGCCTGCAGGAGTTTGTGTATCTCGCGAGAACCCTCATAGATCTGTGCGCCCTTGGAATTGCGGTAGAAGCGCTCGACGTTGTACTCGCTCGAAAAGCCGTAGGCGCCATGTACCTGGACGGCGTTGGACGCGGCCTTCTCGGCACAGGCACAGGCGTAGGCCTTGGCCAGCGAGGTCTCGCGCGTGTTGCGCTTGCCCTCGTTCTTGAGCCATCCCGCTTTCAGCCAGAGCAGGCGGCTGGCCTCGTAGTCACCCGCCATGTCGGCAATCATCGCCTTGACCAGTTGATGCTCGCCGATGGGCTTGCCGAAGGTCGTGCGCGTCTGCGCGTATTCGACGGAGGCATCGAGGCAGGCCCGGATGAGGCCGGTCGAGCCGGCCGCGACGGTGTAGCGGCCCTGGTCGATGGCGAACATGGCGACGCGGAACCCTTCACCTTCGCCGCCCAGCATGTTCGCGGCCGGCACGCGTACCTCGTCGAACGCGAGTGATCCCGTATTGCCGGCCCGGACGCCCAGCTTGCCGTGGATGGTGGCGCTAGTCAGGCCTTTCATGCCTCGTTCCAGCAGGAATGCGGACATGCCGGTGTGGTCGCGGCGCTTCTTCTTCTCGATGTCGGTCCAGGCGATGACCAGGAAGTGGTCGGCGACATCGGCGAGCGATATCCACATCTTCTCGCCGGTCAGGACGTATTCGCCGCCGTCTCTGCGGGCCGTGGTCTGGATGCCAAGTGCGTCACTGCCGGCCGCCGGCTCAGTCAGGCCGTAGGTGCAGACCTTTTCGCCACGTGCCTGCGGGGCCAGCCAGCGCTGCTTCTGTTCTTCGGTGCCCCAGCTCAGAAGCGTGAGGCTGTTGAGGCCGATGTGAACCGACAGGACGACGCGCAGCGAGGTGTCCACGTGCTCAAGCTCCTCGCAGGCGAGTCCGAGCGCGATGTAGTCGTTGCCGGTGCCTCCATAGCGGGCCGGTATCGAAATGCCGAGAATCCCAAGTTCTCCCATCTGGCTGAGCACGCCCGGGTCGAACTTGGCGGCCGCGTCGCGCTCGCCGATGGTAGGCATCACCTGCTCGCGCGCCCAGTCGCGGCAGAGCCTTCGGACCATTTCGTGTTCCTCACTGAATGAGAAGTCTATCATCTTGCGGTTCCTTTCGTCTCAACTTGTCTTAGAGTCGGCGAGCAGGCGCTCGACGTCAATCTTGGCTGTATGTTTGCTGCGCCCGGCCTCGGCGCGCAGGGCCGCCAGCGGGAACAACTGGTGCAGACGCAGCAGTTCGGCAGAGGCGCAGAGCGCGGCGGCGCGCGGTCCGGACGGTTTCCTGAAGTCCAACTGGGTCACGCGTGCTGCAGTGGCCGGATTCGCCAGGCTGGAGTCGAGCAGCAGGTGTCCGGAACGCATGCGCGATATCACCGGGCCGCAGTATTTCAGCCCGTCGGCCGACGTCACCAGCACGAAGTCGGGTGCGTCAGCGGCGGTATGCTGAATCGGTCGCGGAGAGAGCATCAGTTCGGCCACCGAGTAGCCGATGCCGACGGTTACCGGGTAGGTCCCTTTCTTGGTAACGCTGAGTCCGGCGGCAACGGCAGCACGCGCGAACATCTCGGCCGCGGACTGTACGCCCTCGCCGGCTGAGCCGGCAAGCATGATCGAGACGCAGCGGTCCAGTTCGGAGGTGAACTCCCGGGAAATCGGTTCCAGATCGAGCAGGGATCCGGTATCAGTCTTCGGTGCGAGGCGGCAGGGCGGGGCCGGCGGGTTGGTGAGGTTTTCGAGCGCGAGCCCGGCTTCGCGGACAATGTCGTCGAGGGAACGGCCGGGGTTGTGTTTGGCCCCGTAGCTGGGGCAGTACTCGATGACTTCGAGCAGGCTGAACCCGGACCCCGCGACCGCTTCGGCGATTGCCTCGGAGAAATCCCCTTTGCCGAGAACGCGGCGGCAGCGCATCGCTCCGGCAGCATGAACCCAGCGGCAGAGATCGGCCCCGCGGCCTTCTTTCCCGTCCGGACAGGTCGGGGTGCGGAAACCGCAAGGCGTGCTTGAGCTGGGTTGGCCGCCGGTCATGCCGTAGAGCATGTTGTTGTGGACAATGACGGTTACGTCGAAGTTGCGGTGGGCCGCTTCCATCAGGTGTTGGAGTCCGATGGCCGCGCCGCCGTCACCGATGTAGGCGATGACCTTCTTGCCGGCCGGCAGGCTGGCCGCGATGCCGGCAGCAAGGGGCACGGCCCGGCCATGCAGGCCGTGAACAGTGTGGGTGGTGAAGTTGCTGTCGATCAGGCCGTGACAGCCGATGTCGGTCACCAGCACGACGTCGAGTGGACTCAGGCCGAGCTGTTCAAGCGCCTTCTCGGTGTTCCGCACCACCAGTCCGTGTCCGCAGCCCCCGCAGAAGGGCAGAACCGGGTTGGCGATGAACCTGCCGGTCACCTTGACTCCACTGCCGCTGCGATCTCCGCGGGAGAGACCATGCGGCCGATGGCGTTCACTCCGGTGACACCGGAGCGCCCGGCCGCACCGAACAGCACCTGGCGCAGCTGCCCGTTCAGGTTCTCCTCGGCCACTACGACCCTGGGGTAGCGGCTGACCGTCTCGACGTAGACCGGGGGGACGGGCAGCAGCGTCTTCGGGACGAGCAGCGAAACCGCACGTCCGCTCTCTCGCAGGGTCGCTACCGCTTCGCGGGCAGCCAGCGCGGTTGTGTCCCAGGCGCAGACGAGCGTGTCCGCACCGGCCTGTTCGTCAATGTCGAAGCGCGTGTAGTAGGCGAGGTTGCGGACTGCCTTGTAGTGAAGCCGCGCCGTGTTTGCCATCGCCTCCGGCGCGAGGTGGGCGTGGATGCCGCGGCGGTCGTGGGTCGAGGCGGTCAGCCGGACCTGGTGCCGGCTGCTGCCCACGGGCAGGAATTCAGGAACGAGGTTGTCCGCAGGTGAATAGGCGGCAAAAGGCTCGTCGCCGGCGTAAAACGCTCGGGCCGGCGGGGTGATCGCCGGGAGCGATGCCAGGTCGAAGTCACGCTGGGTCATCAGCATCTCTTTCGAAGTGAGGAGCACGACGGGGCTGCGAAGCCGGGTAGCGGTTTCGACCGCCAACTGCGCGAGATCCCAGCAGTCGATGAGGTTCGACGGGCAGAGCACGGGGTAGGCGTGACCGCCGGAGATGGCGCCCTGTACGAGCTGCAGGTCGCCCTGAGCGCCGGCGGTCGCGCTCCCGGTCGAGGGTCCGAGGCGCTGCGCGAGCACTATGAGCATCGGCAGTTCCATCATGTGGGCCATGTTAAGGGATTCGACCATCAGAGCGAACCCGGGAAAGGACGTCGCGGTCACCGGCAGCCGGCCGCAAGCCGAGAAGCCGGACATCCACTGGAGTGCCGTTATCTCATCCGGAGCCGCGAGGGCGGCCGGGAAGCGCCGGAAGCCGTAGGCATACAGCAGGTTGGCCGGTGTTATCGGGTAGCCGACAAACGTGTCGGCCCCGGCCCGTGCCAGCGACTCGATTACCAGACGAGAGCCGTCAACCAGGCAGAGCTTCTGGTCGCTGGCGTCGCGGGGTTGGGCGTGAGAGGCCATTGGCTGCTGACCGGCGTCTACCTGGTCTTGCTCCGTCGCGTCAGGCCGACCCGGCGGTAGACCGCATCGACGTTGCGCAGCAGTCGTTTCAGGTCGAACGCCCGGCTCCTGGCGCGGCGATCTAGGAGTTTCGATATCTCGGGATTCGCCGCACACAACTCCGGCAGCGAGCCGCCTTGGGTCTGGCAGGTGAAAGCAAGTTCCTGCACAAGCTTGTACGCCCGGTCCTTGTCCATCCCGGCCCGGACGAGTTCGAGCATCACCCCCTGCGACAAGAACGTCTGCCCCGAGGACTCGAGGTTCGCGAGCATGCGGTCAGGTCGCACCACCAATCCCGACAGCACACCGGTCAGCTTGCGGATCATGTAGTGGGTGAGCGTGAAAGACTCGGGAATGATCACGCGCTCGTTGGCTGAGTTGGAGAGGTCGCGCTCGTGCCAGAGGCAGATGTTCTCCAATCCGACCTGCGCGTAGGCGCGGATCAGTCGGGCGAGGCTGGTGATGCGCTCGCAGATTATCGGGTTCTTCTTGTGGGGCATGGCCGACGAACCGCGCTGCCCTTTGGCGAAGGGCTCCCCCAGTTCACCAACCTCTGTGCGCTGGAGGTTGCGGATCTCCGTGGCGATGCGTTCCATGCCGGTGGCGACAAGAGCTAGTGTGTTGAGCATCGCGGCGTGACGGTCACGCGGAATCACCTGCGTTGATACCGGCTCGGGCTTGAGGTTCAGCCTGGACAGCACCCGGGCTTCGACGTCGGGACCCAGCTGGGTGTAGGCTCCTACCACGCCCGATATCTTGCCGTGCCGCATCTCGGAGGCGGCGGCGGCCAGGCGCCCGATGTTCCGCTCGGTTTCTTCGAACCAGGAGAGGCACTTGAGCCCGAACGTGATCGGCTCGGCGTGGACGCCGTGGGTGCGGCCCATCATCGGCGTGTGCTTGTGCTCGAGTGCGAGGCGGGCGGTTTCGATGCGCAGGCCCCCGAGCGCGGTCTGCAGTATCTCCAGGGCGGAGGCACAGCGGAGTGAGAGCGCGGTGTCGACAACGTCGTAGGAAGTCAGTCCGTAGTGGACGTACTTGCCGGCAGCAGCGGCCGATTTCGCCACACTGCGGGTGAAGGCGATGACGTCGTGGTTGGTGATTCTCTCGAATTCGTCAATCTCCTTTATCTTGAAAGAAGCGCGCTGGATGGCGCGGGCCGCCGTCTTCGGTATGATGCCAATCTCGGCCTGCACTGCGGCCACGGTCTTCTCGACCAGCAGCCAGGAACGGAACTTCGCGTCTTCGTTCCAGAGCGCGGCCATTTCCGGAGTGTCGTAGCGTGTTGTCATCTTAGCCTGTAGAGCAGTCTGATCTGCTCTCCTCCACGGTCAATTACGATGTCGATTGTCCCGGCAAGTCGATCATACAGCCGGGCAAGTGCCGCGGCCGAGTTGACCGCCTTGCCCTGGGCCATTAGGATAACGTCACCGGGTGCCATCCCGATAGTCTCGCCGACGCCGCCGGCCTTCACGTCGACTGCGACCACGCCCCGCCGATAGCCGAGGTTGAAGTTGCCCCGAAGTACCGGGTTGATGTCGGCAACGGCTACGTCGAGACCGGTTTCGACCCTTTCAAAGCTGGTGGCGCCAATCGTGCCCCGGGTTTCCTTCACGAATTGGCGCACGTCGTTGATGGGACGGGCGAAACCGATGCCCTCGGAGCCGCCGGAATGGCTGAAGATGAACGTGTTGATGCCGACTACCTCTCCCGCCGCATTGACGAGTGCCCCGCCCGAGTTGCCGGGGTTGATGGCGGCATCGGTCTGGACCATGTCGGCGTAGACCTGGGTGCCCCCGCTCGACTTGATGTCGCGGTGCAGCGCCGAGATGACACCGACGGTCACCGTCGGCTGCGCGTCCTCGAGCATGAACCCGAACGGGTTGCCGATAGCAATCGACCACTCGCCGATCATCAAGCCGTCGGAGTTACCGAGGGTCGCAGCCGGCAGGCCCTGGGCGCTGACCTTGAGCAGGGCGAGGTCCCGGGCCTCGTCTATTCCCTCGAGTTCGGCCGCGAACTCGCGGTTGTCGGGCAGGGTGACTTTGATGCGGGTGGCGTTGCGCACCACGTGGGCATTGGTCACGACGTCGCCGTCCGCAGAAATGATGACGCCGGAACCCATCGACTTCACCTCCTGGCGGAAGGAGCGGCGGGGAAAGAAGTCGCGGAAGAAATCGTCGAACCCCAGCCCGCCGAAGGGATCATAGGTGACCACGCGGGTCTGGGTCACGACCACCGAGACGACCGCCGGGCTGACCCGTCGGGCCGCGAGTACGATCGCGTTGGTTCGCGAGGCCGATATGTCATCGCTGATTGATGCCGGTATGACCGTGCCGAGCATTGGCTGGCGGTGATGCTCGACCCGCTTGGTCCACAGCAACAGGATCAGGGCGGACGCCAGCGCCACGATAACGAAGTAGGGAAGGAGTTTCCTCATTGCCGGAGCCAGTGTAGCAGCCTGATAGAGGGGCGTCAAGCATGCGCGTTGCCTCACCAGAAATCTACTCGAAGCCACCCCGTTGCCTCACGTAAGAAACCTACTCGAAGCGGAGGCACAATCTGACCATGTTCTATCTGGAAAGGAACCGGT
>VGIR01000106.1 GCA_016867815.1 candidate division WOR-3 bacterium
AGGCGTACCTGGCGGCTGCGGTCATGAACCTCAAGTGCCTGGTGGCACACGGCGGCGGACGTCCGGCAGTGACGCAGGCCGCCCAACTGCTGCGGCGGGCAGCCACGGCAGTCTACTCAGCTATCAAAACAGCGCTCTGGCGACCGTCCCGCGTCACATCCGTGCTCGCGGTATGAAACCACACCCCCAACAGTGGTTTCTCAACAGCCCCACACTTCCCTATTTTCTCGACAAGTCGAGGCCGAGGGGCAATGTGGGGCGCGTCCAGAATAGATGGAATTGCGGCGGTGGGACTGGCGCGCCACGTCACACAGATGGCGAACAACTGCGGCCGGGTGTTCTCTGGTGATGACGACGATGGTTCCACCTCTGGACGCTTTCCCAGTACCGGAGGAAGGAGGGCGTGGAAACCAGGCGCTACTGTCTGATGGCCAGCCATGTGGATGCCCGCGCCGTACCGCGCCAGCCTGACCGACTTTCGAAGGACCTGCACCAACTGAGATACCGCAGGTACCTGAGAGATGAACCGGAGGTGACTGCCGAAGGGATTCGGCACTCGACCATGACCGGCCGTCACCCGGGAGGACCTGCCTTCCTCTTGCTCCCGACGCCGGGATCGAGCCGCGACCGACTGCCTGACATCCAGAAGCGGGGCAGACCACACAAGGACTGCGGGGAATAGCGAAGCATACTGAGTGAACCTGAGACTCATCGGCGCCGGTGCGGTGTCCAGGATTTGGCCTAACTTGCTGACTTTGCGTTTACTACGACCAAAGCCACTGACTGCCAGAGCTAGACGGCGTCAGCAAGACAACCCAATCTATCCTACGTTAACCGGGAAACGCGCCCAACAGCAGCAGGGTAGAAGCCGTCAGTATATAAGAGATAGTATGATTGATAGTATGACCGATAGTAGCAGTAGGCCTATCTGACAGTCTCCTTCTTATCTTATCTCCGGGCTTATCTGCCCGTGACCCGGGGATAGCCCCGGGGCTACAATATGTCATATATTGTCAAGTACGTAAGCGGAGTTTAGCGTCTAATGTACTGGCCATCGTATCCGTCAGACTAATGGGGATAGCTTTTCCATGCGGCATCGCTTGCCTTGGCCGGGATTCGGTGCTATACTTCGATGTTTCTTCCAGGATGATTCGCTGAACGAGATCGCGTGTCGGCGCCATTGCCGGCAGCCGTGCAGAGAAAGACGAAGGGAGCAGCATGCCAGGTAGATTCCGCAGTAACGTTGACCGCCAGTTCGCATATGAGACGAAGACCAAGCCCGAGCGGGTGAAGCAGACCAATGATGACATGCGCGCGGCCGCGGTCCAGCGCCACGCGAACCGTCAAACCGAACTTGCCGCCTTCGAGCTTCAGGCCAAGGAGGTGATCGATTCGACCGGTGTTTCGACGCCGCTGTACGTTGCCTACCTCAACTACTGCCGCGAGATATGGAAGAAGGCGAACACCTACGGCGGCGCAGTGCTGAAGAACGAGACCGATGCCATCATCGCCAAGTGGAAGGTGCGCGAGCTTGATGAAACTATCCTCAAGCGGCTCCGGTTCGAGTTGATAAACGTGCGAGACTAGCAAACGACGAACGACAGACGCTAGGCGAAGAACGCCGAACGCCAAGCGCCGAACGACGAACGACGGACGCCGGACGCCAGAGGCCAGACGCTAGCGGCAAACGCCGAACGCCGAACGACGAACGGCAAACGCAAGACGCAGAACGACGAACGCCGAACGGCAAACGCCAGAGGCCAGACGCTGGACGCCAGACGCTAGACGCAAGACGCCGGACGCTGGACGCCAGAGGCCAGACGCGAGACGCCGAACGACAGACGCTAGGCGAAGAACGACGAACGACGAACGCCGAACGACGAACGGCAGACGCTAGGCGAAGAACGCCGAACGCCAAGCGACGAACGACGAACGCCGAACGCGAGACGCGAGACGATAGGGAACGAGGAGCGGGCTAGCTCCAGAATCAGGACTGGAGACTCCAAAACTCCAAAGCCGAATCTCGAGTTTGCCAATCAGCGGTTCACTCCGCGCTTCTCGCCTCGCGCTTGTCGCATTCCGTGGCTCGTAGCCCCCAGCCTTCCGGTTGCCTGCTCTTTCGGGATAGGGACAAAGCGGCTAACCAGCAGTCCGACAAGAGGTTGTAGGTTCATCTCGCTCTCCAATTCCACAGGCAGGCGATGAGCGCGTGGACGTGAAGATCGCCAGCAACCGCCGGCATGTGGGGTCAGTTGCCAGAGAGCTGTCGGGATCAACCGGCGGTACGGAAACTGCACTTGAGGCTTGCGTGAAGCCCTCTTGTAGCACATTCAACAGCCTGGGTCTGCGGCCGCTTTGCCTCCTCTCTGCATCGGCACGCACCCGCCCCGGTAGAGATTCGCGGCGGCAGACCCAGGCATGGGCGACGCAAGATGAGTGCTAGTCACCGCGTCCGCAGTGGATGTCGATGACCGTAGACCCGGAGGTTCCGGAGTGAGCATTCTTGTTGCCTGTTGGCCGCTTCCCCTGAGTTCCGCTGTCGACGAAACCCGCCACGTAGCGGTAGCGCGCGGCGAGGTCGTTTCAGTCGGCCCAGGCGTTTCCAGACTGGACCCCCTAACACAGGCTGAGTCCCCGGTTCAGCACCGGGGACTCGGGCGTGCGGCCTGGGCAGTTCTGGCCGAGCCTGAGCCGGAGGCGGGCCCGGTCTGGTCGTGTGCGTTAAACTGTGTGGGTGATGGCAGGTAGGCGGCCGGCGCCGTTGCCGAACAACCGGACCCAGGGATACTATCCCGGGAAGGAGCGACGCTCGAAACTCACGGCGGGTGGGCATTCCCATGATGGCGATCTGCGAAATGCGCCTGACCGCCGGGCCCTGAAGCTTGAGTGGGGCGGGAGACCACAGGCGACAGATCACAGATAGGACGCGGGCCCGCGTGAGTAGGACAGGCCGAGCAGTCCAAGCTCGAATCCGCTGATGATACACCGAAGTGGAAACCGGTGAGGGAATGTTGACGCGCACCAGAACCACCCGGGATGGCCCGAAGCCGATGCGCATGCTCATCGTCAACGCCGTGGTCACGGCCCTGCTCCTGGGCGGGATGAGTCTGTACGGCATCAGTGCCGGCACGGCGGCAGGGCGGTCTGAAGCCGCCGACGATCAGGTTCGCGAACTGATCGGACGTATCGCGCTCTACGACGAGGTGCTGACGATGTCGGCACTGGCGGGCGTGACGACCGGCAACCGCCGTTGGGAGGAACGCTACAACCGGGCCGCGCCCGAACTGGACGCATCAATCGGCGAAGTCCGCAGTCACATCAGCCGACCCGACGAGGTCAGTGCCATCAACGCGACCGATGTCGCCAACATCAAACTGGTCGGGCTGGAGACCCTCGCCTTCCGGCTGGCCCGTGATGGCCTTCGCGACTCGGCCACGGCCCTGTTGCTGGGCCGCGAGTACGCCACGCTCAAGCAGCAGTATGCAGCAGGAATGACCCGGGTCTCCGCGGTAGTAGCCGAACACGTCGCGAGGGCGAGGCAGGAGCGCCCGCGGCCGTTCTTGGTCGGTAGCGTCCTGATGCTGGCGCTGCTTGTCGTTGTCTGGCTGAGCTCATTCCGCATCACGCGCCGGTTCATCGCCGAACAGCGGCAGGCCCAGGCCGTGCTTCGGGACCGCGCGCACATTGCTGAGGAGTTGCGCGAGAGCGAGGAGAGATACCGGCTGGTCGTCGAAAACACGACCGACGTCCTTTCGTTGGTGGACCGCGCTGGCGTGCTTCACTTCGTCAACCGCGCGGCGGCGGGGGTATTGGGCGGCCGTCCCTCGGAGTTCACCGGCAAGAGCCTCTGGGACGTGTTTCCGAGGCAGTTCGCCGGCGAACAGATGGCGGTCATTCTCCGCGTGATGGACACGGAGCAGGGCGTCGTCAGGGAGGAGCCGGTAGACACTCCGGGAGGGCCTCGATGGTATCGCAGCAAGATCGAGCCGGTTCGGGCCTACGACGGCACGATCAACCGTGTCCTGGTGGTGGCCGAGGACATCACCGAGCGCAAGCGGGCCGAGGCGGCCCTGGCCGAAAGCGAGCTCACGTACCGCCGGGTTTTCGAGAGTTCGAATGATGCGATGATGCTGCTCGACTCCGAGAAGTTCATCGACTGCAACGGCGCTACCTTGAAGGTGTTCGGGTACTCAACCCGCGAGCAGTTCCTCGGCAAGCACCCGGGCCAGGTCTCGCCGCCTCTTCAGGCCGACGGCCGGGCGTCCCGCGACGCCGCCGATGAGAAGATCGCGACCGCGTTCCGCGACGGCCGGAACTTCTTCGAGTGGCTGCACCAGCGGGCCGACGGCACGGTTTTCCCGGCCGACGTGCTGCTCACGCCCCTGGACTACCACGGACAGAAGGTGCTGCAGGCGACGGTGCGCGACATTTCGCCCCGCAAGATTGCCGAGGCGGAGATAGCGCAGAAGAACGTAGAGCTGGCCAAGCTGAACGAACTGAAGAACCAGCTACTCGGCACGGCCGCGCACGACCTGCGCAATCCGCTGGCCGTAGTCAACACGGCCAGTGCGTTCCTGCTCGACGACGCGGGCAAGGTCCTGCCCGAAGCCACCAGGACGGCCTTCCTCCGGCGCATCCAGGCCAACGGCGAGTTCATGCTCAAGCTGATTGACGACCTGCTGGACGTGGCGAAGATCGAGGCGGGCAGGCTCGACCTCGAACTGGCCGTCGGCGACCTGTCCGCCCTGGTTGAGGAGAACCTGCGGATGAACCGGATGCTGGCCGAGAAGAAACGCATCCATCTGGACTTCGTGCCCGACCGCGACCTGCCGCCGCTTCGCTTCGACGGGGGCAGAGTTGAGCAGGTCCTGAATAACCTCATCAGCAACGCGCTCAAGTTCTCCGGGCCGGACACGACGGTTACCGTGCGGGCGACGCGGGGGAACGGCACCGTTGTCGTGTCGGTCCGCGACCAGGGGCAGGGCATCCCGGCTGAGGAGCTGGACAGGTTGTTCCAGCCGTTCGGCAGGACGAGCGTGCAAAGTACCGCCGGCGAGAAGAACACCGGCCTCGGCCTCGCCATCTGTCGCAAGATAGTCGAAGGCCACGGCGGCCGCATCTGGGCCGAATCGGCATTCGGCGAGGGTTCCGTCTTCAGCTTCAGCCTGCCGGTCGCCGTCGCGGCCTAGACGCTTGTCCTATCGGGGCTAGCCTCCGCGGCGCTGCCGGTCCGGGCGGGGCCTCGGCCGGCGGAGGCCCGGCGACTCGTCCGCTGAGTGCGGCTTCGCCGTCTCAGGAACAGGCAGGGCGACGCCGGGCGTCGTCGGCGCGATCTGCATATGCTGCTCTCGCCGGGCCGGGGAACGACTCCGCATCGCCGAGCCGATTCCGGTCATGTCCCCGCCGGTGATCCCGCCGTTCGGTGCGGCCGACGGTGTCAAGCGTTTCTGGACTTCGCCGTCTCGCCAGCTACAATCACCATCCTAATGGCACGAGAGTATCCAATCGACAAGGTCCGCAATATCGGCATCATGGCCCACATCGACGCGGGCAAGACAACTGTTTCTGAACGCATCCTCTTCTACACCGGCAAGTCGCACAAGCTGGGCGAGGTGCACGACGGCGAGGCGACGCTCGACTGGATGGAGCAGGAGCGCGAGCGCGGCATCACCATCACGAGTGCGGCGACGACTACGGTGTGGCGCGACTACCAGATAAACCTCATTGACACGCCCGGCCACGTGGATTTCACCGTGGAGGTGGAACGGAGCCTGCGGGTGCTGGATGGGGTCATCGGCCTTTTCTGCGCGGTGGGTGGGGTGGAGCCGCAGTCGGAGACCGTGTGGCGCCAGGCCGAGAAGTACTCGGTGCCGCGCATCGCTTTCGTGAACAAGATGGATCGGGCCGGCGCGGACTTCTACAGCGTGGTAGGACAGATCCAGGAGGAACTCGGGGCCAATGCCGTGCCGGTGACGATTCCCATCGGCGCGGAGGAGAAGTTCGCGGGAATCATCGACCTGGTGGATGATGTTGCGGTGTTCTACGATGAAACCGACCAGGGGATGACGTGGCGCGAGGAGCATATTCCTGAAGAGATGCGCGAGGTGGCGCGCAAGTGGAAGCAGAATCTGCTCGAGAAGGTGGCGGAGGTGGACGACAAGCTGCTGGAGAAGTTCCTGCAGGATCAGCCCATCGGCAGAGATGAGCTTTCCGCCGCCATCCGCGGCGCGACGCTGAGGCATCTCATCTGCCCGGTCATCTGCGGCAGCGCCTTCAAGAACAAGGGCATTCAGCGCCTGCTCGATGCGGTAGTTTCGTACCTGCCAGGTCCAGGAGACCTGTTGCCTACCATTGGCACGCACCCGGGTGGTGAAGAGGTGATACGAGTGGCCTGGGATGAGGGCCCCCTGGCCGCACTCGCGTTCAAGGTGGTTGCCGACAAGCATGTCGGCAAGCTGGTCTATGTCCGGGTCTACTCGGGAACGCTGAAGGCCGGGAGCTACGTCTACAATTCGACCCAGGAGAAGGACCAGCGGGTGGGCCGCCTGCTCCGAATGCACGCCAATCGGCAGGAGCAGGTCGATGCGCTCTACTCCGGCGAAATCGGCGCGGTAGTCGGCCTGTCCGACACGGTGACCGGCGACACGGTCTGCATCCGCGAGGCACCGATTGTGCTGCAGGCCATTGAGTTCCCGGCGCCGGTGCTTTCGATTGCCGTATCGACGGCCGACAGGAACGACCGCGAGAAGCTCGCGCACGGGCTGGGCCGTCTAGCCGAAGAGGACCCGACCTTCGTCGTCGCCACCGATGCGGAAACCGAGGAGACGGTGATTTCCGGGATGGGCGAGCTCCATCTTGAGATCATCGTGGACCGGCTGCGCCGGGAGTTCGGCGTGCAGGCGAAGACCGGGGCGCCGCAGGTCGCCTACCGCGAGACGATCACGAGTCGGGCCGATGTGAACGAGAAGTACGTGAAGCAGACCGGCGGCCACGGCCAGTACGCACACGTCGTGATGCGGCTGGAGCCGCTCAAGCCGGGCGAGGGTTTCGAGTTCGTGAACAAGGTAGTAAGCGGACGTGTGCCCAAGGAGTACATCCCGGCGGTCGAGAAGGGCGTGGTCGAAGTCCTGAAGAAGGGAGCATTTGCCGGCTTCCCGATCGTAGACATCCGGGTGACCCTGCTCGACGGTTCGTACCACGAGGTCGACTCGTCCGACATCGCCTTCCGCACCTGCGCCGCCCGCGCGTTCCGCCGGGCGTTCAAGTCGGGCAGCCCCCAACTGCTTGAACCACTGATGAGCGTGAGCGTGGTCACGCCGGAGGATTTCGCCGGCTCGATAATGGGGTCGCTCTGCAACCGCCGCGGGCTGATATCCGGGATGGACGTGCAGGGGAACGCCAAGGTTGTCAAGGCGATGGTGCCGCTGGCGACGATGTTCGGCTACGCCACCGACGTCAGGAACATGAGCCAGGGCAAGGCGAGCTTCACCATGCACTTCGAGCACTACGAGGCGGTTCCTTTCTCCGTCGTCGAGGAAATCCTGGCGAAGAAGGGGACCAAGGACGCGGAAGAAGCAGACTAGGATTCCGGTATCAGGGCGACCGATAGAGACTCCGGCATCCCAATCCCCGAGTCCTTGACCTTCGGCGCGGGTGGCCGGACGATTCGCCCGTGAGCAAAGCAGCCCGCGAGAGTCTGTTCACCGTTGCCTATGTCGTGGTCGGGTTGATTGCCGTCGCCATCGTCGGCTACCTTTCTTTCCGCCGGCAGTTCTTTCACTTCCCGCGGCCCATGCTGCCGTTTCTGGTCGTCGGTCTGACCGGCGCGCTCATGTACGCAATCGTCCCAACGCGCCGCGCCGGGCTGGCAATCCTGACCATTGTTCTGCTGCTGCTCGCCCAGGTGGCGATGACACCACCGGTTCGTCCCGCGACGCTCGCTGCCGCGGCGATTTTCGCTCTGCCGGTGGGATTTGCCCTGCTGGCCGGAGCATACGTTCAGAGACTGCTGGCTCGCCTCAAGTTCGGCAGGTTCGTGGCGATGGGTGCCGCAGTCGCGGTCGGGTATGGTCTGATGATGCTGCTGTTTCTCGTCCGCTCGCGCTACGACGTCCGCATGGGACTGATCTTCAGCCAGGCGTATGTGGGCTTAAGGCTGGGAGCGGCGATGGGTCTCGGGTTCGAGTTGGTTGACCTGATCGGGCCGCGGTTGAAGCGCCAGTTCAAACGACCAGCCGCTACTCCCATGCCCTGATCCCCAGCCCTTGTCCCGTTCCCTGTCCGCTATCCTCGCATTGCACCTCCAGCGCTATCCGGTGCTCAGAGCTTCTGACGTCTACAAGCTCATTCACCAGGGGGTATTCGGACCAGGGCACTTGGTCGCAAGCGAGCAGCGCGCTCGTGCCGGACTGAAGGTCGAACTGCAGGAGCTCGCGACCCGAGTCAAAGGGCAGAGGGCAAGGGTCGCAAGCCAAAGCCCGGTCAAGGAGCTGATTGAGGAGATTGACCCGAGAGGGAAGTTGGTGCGAGTGAACCTGGGGCCATTGGTCGCGTCCCAATCCAGGATGGAGACTGCCGAATACAGAAGGCAGAATGTCGGTTGGGTGGCGGAGGCAATGGTTGAGAGTGCAGCACGCGTCCCAGGCACCCCGGAGCAGATGAGGCGAAGGCTGGCAGCCGCAGTCGGGTGGTGTCGAGTGAATCTGCCGGGAGAAGCCGACGCGCTCGGACGGCTCGCGTTCACCACCGCGGAGTCAGGATATCCGGCTATGCACCACTCGTTGA
>VGIR01000107.1 GCA_016867815.1 candidate division WOR-3 bacterium
GCTCCCGGCGCTCGACCTTGACGCGCTGGTTGATCGTCAGGTAACATCAATCGTAGCAGCAATGCGCAAAGGGGGTCACGATGTGCCCGGGCCGGCCCCCGACTTCGGCTGGTTGTCTTGACTCCCGTCCCTCTGCCGCTAGAATCCAATCCACCTTTGAGATGAATCCCTGGAGGACAAATGCCACTACCTAAAAGACGACATTCCCATACGCGCGGGCGCAAACGTCGTACCGGTTGGAAACTCACCGCCCCGACCGTCGTGGACTGCCCGCACTGCCACGAACCAAAGCTGCCGCACCGCGTCTGTCCGCACTGCGGATACTACGCGGGCAAAGAGGTCATCTTCATCAATAAGGAGAAGGAAGGCAAGTAGCGACCGGGGCATGGCGGCCCTGCCGAGCTGAACCGATGAGAATCGCCCTTGACGCGATGGGCACGGACAACGCGCCCGCCGCCGAACTCGAAGGGGTGGCGCTGGCGCTTGAGGAATGGAAAGACCTCGAGGTCGTGCTGGTCGGCAAGCCGGGCATCATCGATACCGAAACGGTCAAGGGTTACTCCGGCCGCCTGGAAGTGGTCCCGGCTGAGGAAGTCGTCGGCATGCACGAATCCCCCACCGAGGTCGTCAAGCGCAAGCGCGGATCCTCGATGGCGGTCTGCATGGACCTGATGAAACAGGGCAAGGTTTCGGGAGTCGTCAGCGCCGGCAACACCGGGGCGATCATGGCTTTTGCGATGACGATGCTGGGCGTAGTGCCGGGCGTCTACCGTCCGACGCTGGCAGGTCTGTTCCCGACTTTGAAGGGCAGCACCCTGGTGCTCGACATCGGGGCCAACGTCGATACCAAGCCGCTGCAGTTGGTGCAGTTCGGCATGATGGGCACGACCGCGGCCAGCTACCTGTTCAAGAAGGCCAATCCCTCAGTCGGACTACTCAACATCGGACAAGAGGACAGCAAGGGTAACGAGCTTACCTTCAGCGCCTACCAGCTCTTCAAACAGCACGATATGAACTTTGCCGGCAACGTCGAAGGCAACGCCATTCTCAAAGGCACGGTCGACGTCGTCGTCTGCGACGGGTTCGTCGGCAACGCACTGCTGAAGTACGCCGAAGGCCTGGCCGAAGTCCTGACCGGCCTGCTGGAGCAGTACCTGGAACCAGACTCCGAGCACCGTACCCGCCGCTGGCGCCGCTGGCTGTCCAAGCCGGTTCTTCGGGAGTTCATAGAACGTATGGACTACCAGGAACACGGCGGGGCGTTGATGCTCGGGGTGCTCGGCACGGTCGTGGTCGGCCATGGTCGTTCTTCACCCCGCGCCATCATGAACGCGCTCCATTCGGCCGCGACGGCGGCCGGGGACAACCTGGTCGAACACATTCGTCACCGTTTCGCCCCGACAACGCAAGCCGCATGAAGGCACTTCAGACTGCAGCCCGCAGATTGCAGAATGCCCGAACTCGGGTCGTTGCGCACCTGGCCTTCTGCATCTTGACATGTGCGTTGTCTCTCTTCTCCTCTTCCTGCAACACGCTGCCGGTAGGCTTCGACCAGCTGCGCGACCGCGTCAGCGGTACTGCCGACACGACGCTGCTCCCGGACTCGGCCTCCGGCTACTCACGCTACGTGCCGCTCGGCGGCTCAAGTCTGCTCTACCTGGGCAGGGACGCCGACTACGTATCGCGGCTTGCGCTTCGCTTCTCGATACTCGACACCATGAGCCTCGACTCAGTCACGTCCTTCCAGTTGGTACTTCATCAGTCAGACACGTCAAAGTCGATGGGCTTCATCTGCCGTCCCTGCTCCTCGGAATGGGTAGAGAGCGGCGTATCCTGGTTGATGGCGGACTCGTTCAACCACTGGCTCACCCCGGGAGGTGACTTCCTGAAGGAGACTCTCGCGACCGGCATCATGGCCGGCGACAGCGCGGTCTTCGACTTCCGCTACGTCGGGCTCGACTCGGCGCTCAAGGCGACGATTCGCCGCTGTGGCGTCGGCATCTTCCCGCAGGATACCGGCATCGCCGCAATCTACTCCGGGGCGAGCACGACCACGGCTCCGCGGCTGCGCGTCACCTACACCAACAAGGGAAAGCAGACCACACGTGTGATCAACGACGTCGCCGACGCCAGCCTGATTGACACGGTTGCCACCCGTTCCCATCCGCTCGACTTGCTGGTAGGCTCGGGAGTCGCATTCCGTACCTGGTTGTCCTTCAACCTTGACTCGATCCCGGCCGAGGCGACAATTGCCCGGGCCGACCTCAAGTTCAGACCGGAGACGAAGTACCACCGCACCGACACGCTCGTCCTGGGCGTTTCCCGCCTGAAGGAGTCCTACGTCGAGAAAGGCGCCAACGCCCGCTACGAGAGCCTGCCGAGCTCAATAGCCAGGTACATCGTGCCGGCGGACAGCGACACGGTAGTTACCATCGACATCCGATCACTGGTCCAGCTCTGGACCGGGCGTTCCGACACCATCCCGAACCACGGCCTACTCATCACTTCCTCACCCGAATGGTCGAAGCTCTTCCGGCTTCGTATTCCCCGCTCTGGTATCCATGCGCCGCGTCTCGAGCTCCAATACGTCCTTCCGCCGGAAGACCGCTTCAGGTAGGACCAATGCAAACTGCAAACTGCAGACTGCAAAATCCCCGGGCCTCGGGCATTTTGCCTTTTGCACTCTGCATTTTGACATTTGCATTCTCCTCTTCTGCGAGTGCTCAGTCCTTCTTCAACTCCCGCGGTCTGGGCGAGATCACGCCGCCCGGGGAGGCGCGCGTAGTGGGGCTGGCCGGACCTTCTGCCCTGTCCACGCTCAATCCTGGGATCTTCGTCGACCTCAACCAGGTCTCGTTCCATGTCACGACAATGGGCGCAGCGACCCTTGGCGCTCAAGGCGGAAATAGCCGCCTCCTCGCTGATGTTCGCCCCGCTGCATTCAACGTCGCGGCGCCGCTGCCCTTCGGGACTCGTGTTTTCGGGGGCATCAACCAGAAGTTCAGCCAGGACTTCGACATTTGGTCCGAATCACTGGCCGACACCGCCTACCGCCGCCACATCATCGGCCGCGGCGGAATCTACGCTCTGCGCGCCGGGTTGGCCAAATCGCTCTTCGACAAGGTATGCATCGGGGCCGAGTTCAATCACGTCCTGGGCGGCTCGCGTGAGAACTGGCGGTTCGAGCTGGACAACGGCGGCTACACCTCCACCGACACCATCGAGGTCGACTACCTGGGCAACACCCTCAAAGTCGGGGGCTCGTTCCAGAGCCGCTTGTTCTCGCTGGCCGGATACTACGAGCCGAGCCTCAACCTGAAGGCACGCCGGAGCAAACGTGTCCACGGCGTCATCAGTGACACCACGCGCCTCTACGTCATCACTCTGCCGCATTCGTTCTCGCTGGCCGCCGGGGTGAATCCGATCAGCAGGTTCGGTGTCGACATCGGACTGACGGTCAACCCCTGGTCCACGGCATCGATAGCCGTGGACGACAGCGTGGGCAGACTCGGATACCGGAATGTGTGGCGCGGCTCCATTGGCGCCGAATACGAGATTGACTCGCTCCACCCAGTTCGCATCGGCTACTCGCGGCAGACCTGGTACTACGACGCGACGGCGTTCATTATCGGCGACGGCTATCCAATAACTGAGGACGGCGTCCACTTCGGTACCTCCGTGCCGGTCCCGAAGTTCGGCTCAGTCGAAGTCTCGGGCGAGATCCTCTTCCGCAACTCCTTGGTGATGAAGGAAGTGGCGGGCCGCCTGATGCTGACCCTGTCGTATTCCGAGGCATGGTCCAGGCGTACCCGTCGCTGGGGCTACTAGTCCTCACCCTCTCGCCGCAAGCGAGTTTGACCCACATGCCCCCGCTGCTAGACTTGTAGCCCTTGAACGCAATCGTAGCTCTTGCCCTCCTGGTAGCGTCGCCCGCAACACAGCGCTCATCGTTCATCACCCATCGTACGGCTGAAATCAGGCGCATGGCCGTCATACAGCTCACCAGTCACGCCGCGGTCTACAGCCTGCCGCGCGAGTTGGAAATCCACGGCGTCACCGACAGCACAGTCAGCATCGTCGCGAACGACGCCGAACTGGCGCGGCTTCAGATGCTCGGCTACTCGCCGCGGGTACAGCTCGACGACTACCAGGCATGGGTCGACTCCGTCCTTCTCGCCTACCGCACCTACGCGCAAGTCTGCTCTACCATGGCCGCGCTGGCCGACATCCATCCGTCTATCTGTCGACTGGAGACGCTCGGTTTCTCAGTACAGAATCGCGCCATCCTGATGATGTGCGTGACCGACAACCCGCAGGTCGAAGAAACCGAACCAGAGTTCCGCATCATCGGGCCGCACCACGGCGACGAGAAGATTGCGACCGAGATTACCCTCTCCTGCCTGCAGTACATTCTCGCGAGCTACGACACCAGCGCTTCGGTCCGCAGCCTGGTAGACTCGACCGAAATCTGGTTCATCCCGATAGTGAACGTTGACGGCCACGTCGCCAATCGCCGCACGAACGCCAACGGCGTTGACCTGAACCGCGACTACGGTTACCGCTGGAGCGGGATGGGCAACAGCCCCAGCCCGTTCTCGCAGCTGGAGACCCGCCTCATGCGAGAGCACAACCTCGCCAACAACATCAGCATTGAGTTCGCGTACCACTCGGCGGCGGCCTACGTCAATTACCTCTGGGACAACCATCCGGCCGACCCGCCTGACTCAGCCTTCATCGTAGCTCTCGCCACGCAGTACGCGGACTCGACCTACGGCTCGAACACTACCAAGCTCGTGCCCATCAACGGCTACTCCTGGTACGAAGTAGACGGCTCCGGCCAGGACGCGAGCTTCGGCCTCTTCGGTAGCCTCGCCTACACCATCGAGACCTATCAGCCCAGCCAGCAGGCGAGAATCGACTCCATCTGCGTGGCCAACCGCCGGGCTCTGCTCGGCTTGGTACGTGACTGCCGCCTGGGCGTTAGCGGCTTCGTGCGCGACTCGCTGACCGGCTCCCCGCTCTTCGCCCGCATCTCGGTGGATAGCCCCCTGCGCTGGGACTGCTACACCGACCTATCCCTGGGCGACTTCCACAAACCGCTGCCCGCCGGCACCTACACGCTCACCGCGCACGCGCAGGGCTTTCTGCCCAAAACGGTAGCCGGTGTTGTCGTTCCGGCCGGCGGCACGGTGGCCGCTGACTTTGAGCTCGTACCAGACACTTCCGGCAACGTCCACGTCGAAGAGATGATCTGGCTGAACCACGGCGACCCGAACATGGTGATGCCGACACAGTCCATACTCGCGCTCGGCGCGCCGGACGGGAGCGGTTTCTCGCTCGGCCGTTTCGGCAACATCTGCCTCAGCTCCGGCCGGACCGAAAACGGGGACTGTACCGGATCGCGGCCGCGTCCTCGCGGCCGGGGACTGTCCCCGCTTTCGGTCATGGCACGCCCCACAGTACGCCTCTCCGGCTGGATCCGCAACGTCCCAGGAGACGACGTTACGGTCTTTGACTCCGACAGCGTTGCGGACGGCTACTGGCTGTACGCCGGAAACGACTGGGCCGGCCCCTGGACCAACCTCGGCCACGCCAACGGCACGGTCTCCTTCGATCTAGGCTCGGCCGGACTCGACTCGGCCCGCTACCTGCGCATCGTGTGCGACTCGACCGGCTCGTCCTCAGACCCGAGAGCCGGACTCGATCTCGACGCCGTCTCCTACCGTTTCTCTTCCGCCGGCCTCGCTTCCTGTTCCTCACTTCTCCCTCATCCCTCCTCCCTCGGCATCTTCCCCAATCCGTCGAGCCACGTCTTGTACATCGTTCCCCCGTCCGGATGCCGCCGGTTGGAAATCATTGACATTGCAGGCCGGGCAGTAGAATGTTACCCGTTGCGAAGGGACATGACCGAGATATCTGACATTTCGGGTCGTGTCCCGAGCAGCATGCAGATCGGTGTGGCCGACCTGACTCCCGGCGTCTACCTGGCGCGGTTCGAGACCGCGGCCGGGACGTCGCAGCACAAGTTCGTCGTCACCCGACAGTAGGCAGACCCGGACTCCGGGATAGATGGCCACGAAGACACGAAACCGAGGGAAACGGACTTCAGGAATCCTGCGGCCGTCCGCTTCGTGCCCTTCGTGCTTTCGTGGCTCTAGTGTTCGCGCTCGGATAGACACTCAAAAGGAGGTCCGTTAACATGAAGTGGTTCCTGACACTCGCCGTCGCGTTGCTGATAGTTGGTTGCGGCGCGCCCAAACCCGCGCAGCCGGCAGCCCAGCCGCCGACCGAGCCCCCGGCCCAGGCCGCTGACACGACTCAGCCGGCCGCGCCGACTGATACAACAGCAGGTATGACCGCAACCCCGCCCGTGGCGGAAAAAGGTATGCTAAAAGACACGCTCGTCGCTGCCAAACTCCCCGAGAACCTGTACTTCAACGTCAAGGTCAAGGACTACGGGACGATGAAGGTCCAGTTCTACACCAAAGATGCGCCCAAGAACGTCACCAACGTGGCCAACCTCGGCATCAAAGGGTTCTACAACGGCCTGACGTTCCACCGCCTGATTGCCGGCTTCATGATCCAGGGCGGCGACCCGTCCGGTAACGGCACCGGCGGCCCGGGCTACACCGTGCCGGCCGAGATCAAGAAGCAGCACACCAAAGGCGCGATGGCAATGGCGCGGACCGGCGACCAGGTCAACCCGGAGCGCCGCTCCTCCGGCAGCCAGTTCTACATCTGCTTTGGGCCCACGCCGCAGCTCGACGGCCAGTATACCGTCATCGGCCAACTGACCGAGGGCATGGACGTGCTGGAGAAGCTGGAAAAGGTCCAGACCGGCGCGATGGACAAACCCACCACGCCCGTCGTCATGGAAAAGGTCTGGGTCACGACCGAGTAAAGACTCACCCAACTCACCAGGGCGGGCGCCAGCCCGCCCTTGCTGTTTCCGTTCGTCTCGGCAGCTTGACAGGGGCGCAACCGGACATACAATCGTCTCGCCATGACACGGCTCCGGTGGTGCATCCTGCTTGTGCTGGGAACCGCTGCCGCTTTCGGTAGCGGGCTGTCGTTCGAGGAGCAAGCGGCGGTGCAGGAGTCGCTGCGATACCTGCCACCGAACATTCGCTCGTATTACATGGAGAGAGCCGGATTCGATATGTGGCCGAGTGCACAAGCTCGACCGGAATCTACGGGCCTACGTCTTGTGGGAAAATGGGGCGCTGGACCTAGCTACCGTGTGACCGGGCGCGATTCCATCATCTATCTTTCGCGCGGCAGCCAGGTCGCCATCATCAATTATGCGGACACCGCCAATCCAATAGTACTCGGCTACATCGAAGCGCCCGGCCTTGTGGCCAAGTCTGTCCTTGTCGGTAATAGGCTCTGCGTCTCGTCGGGTTACATCGAGACATTCGACGTTTCAGACGCGGCCAATCCGGTCAAACTCGGCAGCGTTCTAGCTCGCGCCCCTGCAATAGACGTCGTCGATACGATGGTCTACACGCTCTACCGAGATTCGTTCAAGGTCTTCAGCTTTGCTGACCCAGCAAACCCGCGCCTCCTTGGCGCGTGTCGAGACAGCGGTTACGACCTTTCCGTCTGTAACGGCTACGCGTATGTTGCGCACGATTACGGCCTGTTCGTGCTGGATGTCCGCGACCCATCGAACCCGCACAGGATAGCATCATTGGGTTTCGGCACGCTAAACGTACGAGCGAGAGGCAACATCTGCTGCGCGACGGTATACAATGGCCAGTCTTCTGAGATAGCCTTCAAGATACTCGACGTGCGCAACCCGGCTTCGCCTGTTCCGCTTGCTACCGTCGACAGTTGCGGCGGGTACGACATCTACCTGAGAGACACGCTCGCCTTTCTGTCCGGCTACTACGTCGCGGGCCACGGCTTCCGCATCCTCGACATCAGTGACAGCACTCACCCGACGACCATAGGTTCATGCGCCACGGCCGACGTAGGTAATGGCGTCTGGGCGAACCCATCCCGCAGTCTCGCCTTTGTGGCAGACGACTTTGGCGGCCTCGTAACGATTTCCATTGCGGACATGCATGAGCCGGCCGTCCGCGGTGCAATGCTAAAGGCAGGTATTTCATACAGTGTCGCCATCCAGGGCCGGTACGCATATGTCGCTCAGTCGGGACTTGGCCTTAAGATTCTCGATGTGGCTGACCCGAGATTCCCTACAGAGGTCGGTTCGGTGGACAGCACACGAGACGTGATTGCCAGCAGCGTCGCCGTGCGCGACAGCTTTGCGTTCATCGGGTGGGTGACGCATCCGTGGCTCAGATTGGCAGACGTATCCGACCCACGCAATCCTCGCAAGGTCGCAGCTTGCGACCTCTTCAATCCGGCGGAAGACATGGTGTGGCGCGACTCGCTCCTGTACGTCGCGGAAATCGCGCGCCTCCAGGTCGTCAACGTCGCCCGGCCGAGACAGGCGGTTCTGATCGGGACTTGCGTGGTCGGCGACCTGCACCAAGCGGGCTTATGGCTTCAGAACGACTTACTACGGAGAGCACTAAATGTTTGACAGCTTGAGGTCATGTTGCCGCATATCGGACGTGCTCTTCCGCAAAGTAACTCCTGACCACTTCTGGCTGGCGTTGCCGGCTGCGTAGGTAGGATCGGGCC